>DATNCK010000020.1:0-2817 GCA_035571575.1 Steroidobacteraceae bacterium
ACGAATGACGTGCTCTACCAACTGAGCTACTCCGGCGCCGGGCGCGAATTCTAGGGGAAACGGGCCAGAAAGAGCCAGCGGTTTAGCCCATGAAATAAGGCACTCAGCCGCGAAATGCGCGTCGCCGCACGCCTTGAGGCCCGGCAGGCTTCATGCCATGTCGCCAAACCCTGAAAGCCGGCGCCAGACGGCCGGCGCAACGCTCACCGAGTTGCTGGTGGCGCTGGGCATTGCCGCCATCCTGCTGATGTTCGCGGTGCCCTTGTTGTCGCGTCAGCGCGCCGAATCGGCCGTGAATGTAGCCACCAACCGGACCATGGCAGCTCTGCAGCTGGCCCGGCAGCAGGCGCTGTCCTCCGGCCACAGCCTCACGGTCTGCCCCAGCGCTGACAGCGCTCGCTGTGGCTTTGGGTCGCCGGCCTGGATGCTGTTCGAGAACCTCGCCGGTGGTTCGGATGCCCGTCGCGAGCCCACCGAACCCCTGATGCAGCGATGGCGCCTGCCAGAGGGCGTCATCGTCACCGGCACACGCGGATACGCCACCTATCAACCCAATACCAGCGCGGCGACAACGCTGAGCCTGGAGTTCTGCTTCGGCACCGTACCCGCCGCGCGCCGTCGCATCATTGTCAGCCAGACTGGTCGGGCGCGCGTCATCCGACCCGCCACGAACGCAGCACCGGCGCCATGCCCCGCATGAGGCCTCAAGCCGGCTTCGGCCTGATCGACACGCTCACCGCACTGACATTGCTGGCGGTGAGCCTGCTCGGCGTGAGCGGTGGGGTGCACTATGCGCTGCGCGCCACTCATGCCACGTTGTTGCAGACCCGGGCGGCCGATCTCATCGCCGATCTCGCCGAAGACCTGCATCTGGTCACCGCGGCCAAAGAATTGCCCGCATTGATGTCTGACTGGCAGCAGCGTGTGCGGCAGACACTACCCGCACGAGACTTCGACCCGCCGCTGCTGTCGCACGCCCAGATTGGCGCAGACGGCCCGGCAGCACTGACCTGGACCAATGTGGAAATTGGCTGGAACAACCTGCGTGGCGCGCATGACGGCTCCCTGTTGCTGCCGGTCACCAGCCCGGGCTCGGGTGAGTTGCTGTGACGAAGCGTTCCGACAACAGCGGCGCCACGCTGATCGAACTGCTGATCTCGATGACGCTGATGGCCACCTTGACGGCTGGTGGTCTGGCCGCCTATGCGCGGGCCAGTTCCTCCTACCACACGGCAAGTGTGGAGCAGCGCCTGCGGCAGCGGGCGCAGTACGTATTGGCAACACTCGAACCGGAACTGCAAATGGCAGGCTACTTCGGCGGCGCCGCTGCGCCCACCCTCATCGAAAAAGACCTTCCTGCCACCGTGCGTGACTGCGGCAGCGAATGGCTCACCCGGCTCGATGTACCGCTCGAAACTGCGGCGAATCTGCCGCGCGGTTGCGATCCGCGTGGCGGACTGATGCCGGGCACCCAGGCGCTGATCCTGCGCCGCGTTTCAGCGCAGCGCATGCCGGCGCATGCGGGTCGCGCGCAATGGCTCGTGCAGACGGGTGCAATGCGCAGCGGATCTGTGTTGTGGGATGGTGTCCTTCCAGCCGGAACACCCGCCAGTCCGGAGCTGCGCGACCTCATCGTCCGCGCCTATTACATCTCGCGAACTGCCGATGGCGACCCTGCCACTCCCGCGCTGCGCATGAAGTCTCTGACTGAAGTGGCCGGCAAACCAGCTTTCGTCGACACGGAGGTGATGTCCGGTGTGGAAGATCTACAGTTCGCGCTGCAACCTGCGGCGGGCGCGCCGCGGGCCATTCGTGTCACCTTGCAGCTGCGCTCCGATGCCGGTGATCTCAGAGCCAGCGAGCCACCGCGCCACCTGTCCATCACGCGGCACTTCACGCTGCGCAACCCCGTGCCAGCCCCGTGAAGCAGGAAGACAGGTTTCGCGTGGCTTTGCCGTCATCTGGGTTCTGATGGTCATTGCGCTCATCTCGCTGCTGGGTGCTGGCGCCGTTCATGACACCTGGTTCGCGCAGAGCGAGGTCGGGACTCGTGTGTGCGAACAGCGCGCGTGGGCGCTGGCAGAACTTGGTCTGCGCGCCGGAGCTGCAGATCTGGCCGCAACGCTCGTGCCCGACGAATCCCTGCGCGAGTTGCGCCCGGCACTGAGCACCACTGACCGCCTGACCCTGCGCATCCGCAAGCTGCACGAACAGCCGCTGCCCACCGGATTCAGCCTTGGGCGCCTCAGCGCGCAGGAATTCGAGATAGAAAGCACGGGATATTCAGCGCGTCGGGCCCGGCGCACCGTGGTGCAGGGATTGCGTCGCATCGTGCCCACGATGGAGGCAGCACCATGAAGTGGCGCTTGCTGACTGGCATTTCGAGCTTGTGTCTGGCGGCTGGTGCGCAAGCGGCAACCTGGGAGTCCTGCATGTCAGAGCAGCCCATACCGATGATCGTTCGCATAGGCGCGCACACGCCGCCAGTCCCCGCATTGCTGAGCGGTGGAGTGCTGCCTCGGATCAATGTAGTGGAGCGCGACACGGGTCGCGTGCTGTGGACAGCAGCCGATGCTCCGCCGGCCATGCAACTGTTCCCGCAGATGCGGGCCGCCTTTGCCGGCAGCTTCACCGCAGTCGACCTGGACGGCGATGGCGTGCACGACCGCATCTACGCCGGAGATCTGGCGGGCCGGTTGTGGCGCTTCGATCTGCATCATGGCGCAGAGCCCGCACACTGGGCTTCCGGCGGAGTCTGGGCAGATTTCTCGTCCGTGTCCGGTCGCGGATTTGTGGCTGCGCCCGATGTCTCGCTGT
>DATNCK010000021.1:0-8792 GCA_035571575.1 Steroidobacteraceae bacterium
GAGTCCGCCGCCATCCAGCAGCTGCACGTCGAAAGCGGTACCTATGGCCTGCACGACATGACCGGCTGCGCTGACCCGGAATGGGCGCGTGGGATCGTGGGCGACCATGAAGTGAGCCTCACCACGCACCAGGCGCAGTTCGCGCGAATCCCGACCGAGCGAGACCACCTGCACCTGTGAAGCTGTGTTGATCGCCAGTATCGACCCATCGGCCAGCGGCACATTGCGCTGCTCACCGACTGCCGTGGCGTAGTCGATCGACGGCTGCGCCAAGAGCGCGGGCTGGGCCCTGATAAAGAAATGCCGCTGCATATAGATGCCGGCTGCGATCAGTCCCAGCAACAACGAGGCCGCGAGGGCGGGGCGCCAGCTGCGCTTCGCGACGAGCGGTGTCGCAGGGGGCTTCGGAAACACGGCGGCCAGCTCCTGCAGTACATCGAGGTCTTTCCACAGTGCGCTGAGTTCCTGCAGTGCACGCGCATTCACGGGGCTGCTGCGCCAGCGGCGAAAGTCAGCCTGTTCGGCGGGGTTGAGGCCTCTGCCGAGACGACTGATCCAGTCCGCGGCCTGTTCGCGCGCCGCGGCGAGATCCGGAAATTCCACCAGCTTGTTCATGCGCTGCGGCGCGCTCCGGCCGTTGCGGCGCCGCGCGCGGCATTGCTCATGTGTTCATGGCAGAGCAGCAGGCCCTTGGCGATATGCTTCTCGATGGTGCTCTGCGCGATGCCCAGGCGCTCGGCGATCTCCGCATGACTCAGGCCGTACACCTTGTGCAGCACAAAGACCTTGCGGCATTGCTCGGGCAAGCTGCCCACGGCCTGGCAGAAGGTGAGAAATCTTCGCTCGGCATCGATCTGTGCGTCAGGGGCTGCGGAGCCATCGATAAAATGCTCGTCATCGACGAGCTCCAGCGAGCTGGTGGTGCGGTAGGCCGCCCGCGAGACATGATCGAGCGCGAGGTTGCGAGCGGTGCGCAACAGGAAGGCGCGGGCATCATGAATGGTCTGGCGGCCTTCGGCCTCGAAGCTGCGCACGAAGGCTTCCTGCAGAATGTCTTCCACATCATGGCGACGGACAATGCGTCGTACCGTGCGCGCCATCAGGTCACGACACGTCATGTAGATCGAGGCGATTCCGTCTCCGGCCGGCATTCCCGTTGTTCCGCGCTCTATTTGCGCCTCTCCCCGTGTGGCGCCGAACTATATGGGGTGTCGACCTGCCTGGCCAATCCGGCCCGGCCCTTTTTCGCTGGGCGGAGCGAATTTTCGCGCCCAAGTAGAGGTTTTTTTTGCGCCAACCGTCTTAGCCCGGACAGGCCGTACTCCGCAGTGAAACGGTCCGGGATCTTTTCGTCGATTTTTGGGGGGAACGAGATGTCTATCGTCAAGAACATGTCTGTGGGCGCGTGGCAGGCCAAGGCCGCTGCGCGGGTCGCGGCTGCGGTTGCGCTGGCCCTTTCCGGCGCTCCGGCTTTGCAGGCCGCCGAGGCCACCGACAGCAGCGCCGAGCCCGCGCTTGCGGAAGTCGTTGTCACCGGCTCGCGCATCATGCGCCGCGATCTGGATGCGGCCAGTCCCGTGGTCACCGTTGAAGAGCAGGCATTTGAGCGTTCCAGCACGCTGGCTGTCGAAAGCGTACTGAATCAGCTGCCGCAGTTCGTGCCGGCGAACACACAGTTCAATACCAGCAACGTGTTCCCGAGCGCCACCGACACACCGGGTATTTCCACGGTCAGTCTGCGTGGCCTTGGCGCCAACCGCACGCTGGTGCTGGTGGATGGCCGTCGCGCCCAGCCCGTGAACTCCACGCTGGTGATCGACACGAATTCCATTCCTTCTTCGGCGCTGGAGAGTGTCGAGATCATCACCGGCGGCGCCTCGGCCGTTTACGGCGCTGATGCGCTCGGCGGTGTCACCAACTTCAAGCTGCGCAACAATTTCCAGGGCCTCGACCTGCAGTTCCGTACGGGTATCACCGAAGAAGGTGATGGCGCAGAAAATCGCGTCAGCATGCTGCTGGGCACCGGTCTCGGTGAGAGCGGCAATGTGCTGCTGGGTCTGGAATGGACCAAGCGTGGTGAAGTGCTGGCCATCGATCGCGACTTCTATCGCGATGCGCTGAAGGACCGCAACACAGGCGCAACCTCCAACGCGCGCATGACGGCGTTCCAGTACGAGCCCAGCGTGACGGGCATGTCCACCGCCACACGCACGGCCTTCCAGAATGCAGCCAACAGCCTGTATCCGGAGCGCCCGGCGGGTTACCAGGTGCCCATCACTTCAACCCAGTTCGTGTTCAACACGGACAACACGCTCTACAAGCGCGAATTGGCGGGTCTGGGTTTCAACGGCGATATCGTCAACGATCCCAACTACAAGATCGGACCCGATGGTCAGCTGGTGCAGACGAATCTGGATCTGCGCTACTCGAGCCCGCTGGAACGCTATTCGGTGTTCGGCAAGGGCCACCTGAAGATGGGCGAGCACATCGAGGCCTTCTCGCAGGTCAACTACGTGAACACCACCACGCGGCAGGTGCTGCAGCCTTCGGGCGCTGTGGGTGGATTCGGTGCTTCGATCCCTTATGGCTCGGCGATCTATGGTCCCTCGCTGAATGTGGCGACCGGCCAGACGCTGCCGGAATATCGCGCAGGCGGAGCCTACGGTCTGAACTGCCCAGCCACGGGTGGCTGCACGCGCTCGCAGGCTTTCCCCGTTGCGCCGGAACTGGCCACGCTGCTGAATGCGCGTGGAGCCAGTGTCTTCCCGACGGCGAGCGCGACCACGCCGACGCCGACGCATACCTACGATCCGGTCACGGGCGTTGAGATTCCCACGCAGGGTGTGAACTCCAACTGGACGCTGGGCATCACTTTCCCGTTCCTGCCCGCACGCACCATCGAGAACACCACCAATCTGTTCCAGGTGCTGGCCGGTCTGCGTGGCGATGTGGGCATCGGCGACTGGACCTGGGAGGCCTATGCCTCGCATGGCGGTACGCGCACGGATCTGGACTACATCGGCTTCGTGTCCACACGGCGCCTGCAGGCGCTGGTGCAGTCGGCCAATTACGGCAAGGGCGCCAACCTTTCGGGCATTGCCTCGACCAGTCTGCAATGCACCACGGGCCTTCCCGTGTTCGGCACCTTCCAGGTGAGCGAGGACTGCATCAGGGCGATTACCGGCACCTACACCGACCGCACGCGCCTGACCCAGGACGTGGTGGAAGCCACCGCGCAGGGCAAGTTGTTTGACCTGCCTTATGGCGAGCTGCGTGCGGCAGTGGGCCTCACGGATCGCAAGAACGATTTCCAGTACCTGCCGGATGCGACGCGCGATGTGAACAACATCGTGGACGCCGTGGTGGGCAGCTTCGGTCAGGCCAACGTCCGCGGCGGCACCGAGGTGAAGGAAGCCTTCGGTGAGCTGCTGGTGCCCTTGCTGAAGGATGTGTTCCTGGCCAAGTCGCTGGAGCTGGAGCTCGGCTATCGTTACTCGGACTACGACACCGCGGGCAAGGTGCCGACCTGGAAGGCTCTCGCCAGCTGGTCACCCGTGGACTGGTTGCGCTTCCGTGGCGGCTACCAGCTCGCCAACCGTGCGCCGAACATCAACGAGCTGTTCCTGGATGCCAGCAGCACGGCGGTGACCTTGCGGACGGCGGATGTCTGCCGCGCCGACACCGGCGCGACCTACGGCAACAGTCCGGCCAATGCCAACCGCGCAGCGGTGCAGGCGCTGTGCACGGCGCTCATCGGCAACACCACCTCGGACTTCAGCGCGAATCCCAGTGGCTATGCCGGCGGCCGCGGCGATGGTGTGATGCTGCAGATCAGCAGCGGCAACCGGGCGCTGGACAGCGAGGAAGGCAAGACCTGGACGGTCGGCGCCGTGATCCGCTCGCCCTTCGCGCATCCGCTGCTGTCGGGAACGACGCTGTCTGCGGACTGGTATCGCGTGAAGATCTCCGATGCCATCACGCTGGTGAGTGCGCAGACCACGTACGACCTGTGCTTCAACCGCGATGGCACCAGCAACCCGTCGCTGTCGATCGACGATCCGAACGGCGTGTGCCGCAACATCGGCCGCGACGCGGTCAGTGGTGCTGCGCTGACGGTGAACTCGACCTACGCCAACACCGGCATGGTCAAGACCTCGGGTCTGGACCTGGCGTTGAACTGGCGTGCGGCGCTGGCCGATATCGGCCTGCCCAGCCTGCCTGGCAACCTCGGATTGAACGTCTCGTACAACAAGCTGTTCAACTTCAAGGCCCAGGACTTCGTCGGCGGCGCCATCCAGGAAAATGCCGGCACGCTGGCACGCGGCGGCCTGTTCAACTGGCGCGCGGTGACCACACTGCGTTACAGCAACAACGACTGGGATGTGTCGCTGAACTGGCGCCGTCTGCCGCCGGTACGCAGCGCCACCTATGTGACCGATCCCACCACGACCATTCGTGGCGCGAACGGATACAGCGTGTTTGCGCTGAACGGCAACTGGGACATCAGCAAGCAGCTGGCCGTCAGCGCGGGTGTCGACAATCTGTTCAACGTCGCGCCGGAACGGGTGGGCGCGGGGCAGGTGATCAATATCCTCGCGGCCAATGGTGGTGGCACGACGATCACGGATGGTGCCGGTTCGACCAGTGCCAATTTCTATGACGTGCTGGGTCGCCGCTACTTCGTGAACCTGAAGCTGCGGTTCTAAGGCGTTCCCCCCGGGGGCGGGGGACTGGATCAGGCGGCTCACCTGGCCCAGTTTCCCGCACCCACTCTTGATCTCAGTTGGCGGGTCCCTGCAGGATGCCCGGCACCAGCAGCCGGATCTTGTACACCGCATCGCAACCAGCGATGTAGAGCGTTCTGGCATCGGCATCGCCGAATGCCACATTGGTGGAGCAGATCTGCTTCTTCGGTTCCGCGCCGAGAATGGGCAGGTTGATGGTGCCGAGAAGACGGCCTTCCGGTGAGGTAACGCGGACAATGCCCGGGCCCGCTCCACCGGTGGAGTAGAGATTGCCCCTGGTGTCGACGCGCATGCCATCGCCAATGCCGACGCCTTCCGTGAATACGTCGAAATTGCCCAGCGTTCCGTCGGGATTTACTGCGTAGCGCCTGATCTTGCTGCCGGTGGTCAGGTACAGGTACTTCTCGTCGGGCGAGAAGGTGATGCCATTCGGAATGCCGCCGAGTTGTGTATCCGTCAGTACGCGCGTGGTCACGCCATCCTTGATCCGCCAGATGCCGGACTGCAGTTCTTTCAGCGGGCTCTTGCCGGCGCCACGCAGCCCGAAGTCGTTATCTGTCAGGTAGACCGCGCCATCGGATTTGATGGAGATGTCGTTGGGGCCGTTGAAGCGCTTGCCTTCGGCGCCGCCCGAGAGCACGGTGCGCGTGCCATCCTTCTCCAGGCGCATCACCTGGCGATCGTTGTCGGCACACCAGACAATACGTCCCTGGGGATCGACGCCGGAGCAGGAAGGGCCGATCAGCAGCACATGCGAGCGTCCGGCGCGGGTCTGCGCGCCGACATTGTCCACGTCACTGCCGGTGTATCCCGCTTTCTCCATGAATACCGAGACGGTGTTGTCTGGTGCAATCTTGTAGAGCACGTTGTCCAGCAATCCACCGACCAGCAGGAAGCCGCTGCCCTTGCCATCGCGCACCCACGTGGTGCCTTCGTTGAGACCGAAACCGCTGGCGACCAGCTCGACCTGCGCATCCGGGGCCAGCAGCACATTCAGTCCAGGATCGGTGCGCGTGATGCTGGCAGGGCGTGGGGCCGGTGCAGGTCCGTCGCCACGCATGGAGGCCTGCTGGGCGAGAGTAGTGGCCAGTGGAGCGGCGGCCAGCAGCATTGCAAGGAATGAATACGGACGATTCATGGGCCATGCGCCTCTTTTGTGGATTCGACTATGCTCGTTGCTGGAGCAAGTGTACGAGGAATCGTCCATGCCGGGTTCATCGCGAGCCGCGCCATTTTCCAGATGGCTGCCCATAGTCCTGTGTGCTTTCGGGTTGTGTCCGTTGTCCGTAGCCGCGCAATCGGCGGCGACCGGGGCGCCGGCACCTTTCCGCATCACCCGATCCGATCCCGCGCTCGACGCGCTGCTGGCACCTGACGCAAAGCTCAGGACAGTCGCCACGGGATTCGGCTTCATCGACACGCCGCTGTGGGTGCGAGGTCGAAGTGCTGCCCCAGGCTATCTGCTGGCGAGCAGCATCATCGACAACGTCATCTACAAGGTGACGCCCAGTGGCAAGGTATCCGTGTTCCTGGAGAAGGCAGGTTACAGCGGCAGTGATTTCGCAACCGATGGCAAGCTTGCGCTGATCGGGCGGATGCGCGTGATCCTCATGGGCCCCGGCTGCGTTGCGACTGACACGCAGGGCCGTGTGGTCTGGTGCGCTGGCCAGGATCGCGCCATCAAGCGCCTCGAGCCCGACGGAACGCGCACGGTGCTGGTGGGCTCATTCGAAGGCAAGCGTTTCAACGGGCCCAATGACGTTGCGATGGCCGCGGATGGCGCCATCTATTTCACAGACTCCGATGTGGGTCTTCGCGGCGGCATCAATGGCGGGTTGGCGCAGATGCCTGATTCTGTGTGGCGATGGAAGGATGGCAAGGTCACGCCGGTGGTAAGCCGCGAGCAGCTGGGTGCCGAACCCAACGGCATCGCGCTGTCTCCGGATGGAAAGTATCTCTACCTGTCGGCTGGCACGATGGCGCCGGATCCGAAGATCATGCGCTACGCCGTACAAGCAGATGGCAGCGTCGGTGAAGGGGAGTTGTTCACGCATGGTGCTGGCATCGGCGATGGTATGAAGACGGATCGCGCCGGTAATCTCTGGTCCACGCAGCCGGCACCAGGCGTGGTCCGCATCACCTCGCCGACGGGCAAATTGCTGGGCCTGTTGAGCCTGCCGACCTTCGGAGATGCCGAGCCCCGCAAGACGGCCTGTGCCTCAAGCCTCGCGTTTGGCGGGGATGACGGCAAGACGCTGTATATCGCTGCTTGCGAGAAAATCTACGCGATTGCATTGCAATCGTCGGGGTTTTGAATTCTCTCTAAAAGCCGATGGCCGCGGAATCCGCGCTGCGGATATCGTTGGCACCCAGACGCAGACCACTGCCTGGATCAACCAGGATGGATTCGGCATCACCCCAGGTGCGCCCCTCCGCTTCCGGCGCGTTCTCGTAAAGCCTGCGGGATCCCAGTTGATGTCCGAAGGATCGCAGGATCGCAACGCTGTCCGCTGACGTGAAGAAGGGTTCGTAGGAAATCGAGTCGGGCTGCCACTGGTGGTGGAAGCGCGGCGCGTCGACTGCGCGCGTCACACTCATCCCGAAGTCGATTACATTGGTGACCACCAGCAGCACGGTGTTGATGATGGTCGGTCCGCCCGGGCTGCCGGTTACCAGAAAAGGCTTGCCGTTCTTCAGCACGATGGTCGGCGTCATCGACGACAACGGCCGCTTTCCCGGCTGTATGGTGTTCGTCGCGCCCTGGATCAGGCCGTAGCCGTTCGCCACATCCACCTTGGAGGTGAAGTCATCCATCTCGTTGTTGAGGAGGAAGCCGGCGCCCTTCACAGTTACGCCATTGCCGTACAGGCCGTTCAGCGTATAGGTAATGCTGATGGCGCTGCCGGCGGAGTCCACTACGGAATAGTGCGTGGTCTGTGTGGATTCCGGTGGAGGAATGGGGCTGGGCCTGAGCGCATTGCTGGGTGTGGCGTGACGCGCATCGAAGTCGTTCAGCAGGCCGGCGACATAGGTACTGTCGAGCAGGGGGCCGATCGGCACCTTCACGAAATCCGGATCGCCGAGAAAGCTGGCCCGGTCGCGGAAAGCGCGGCGCATCACCTCGGTGAACAGGTGGATGCCGGCGGCAGAATGGAAGCCGAGACCCGCCACATCGCGCGGCTCGAGCATCTTGAGCATTTGCAGCAATGCAATGCCGCCGGAGCTTGGCGGCGCCATGGTCACAATGTCGTAACCGCGATAACTGCCGTGCAGCGCCTCGCGTTCCACCGCATGGTAGGCCGACAGGTCGGCGAGCGTGATCAAGCCCGAGTTAGACGACATCTCGGCAGCGATCAGTTTGGCGGTCTGCCCCGTGTAAAACTCTGTCGGTCCTTGTTTCTGCAGTCGCTGCAGTGTCTTCGCGAGCTCAGGTTGCCGGAACAGCTCACCGGGGCGGTAATACTGACCATCACGCAGGAAGATGCGTCTGGACTCTGGGTAGCGTCCGAGCAGACGCTCGCTGCTGCGGAATTCGCCGGCCAGTGTCGGCGAGATATTGAAGCCATCCGCCGCAAGGCGCCGGGCCGGCTCGAGCAGTTCTGCCCAGGAGAGTTTTCCGGACCCATATTTTTCGCGCAGCATGGCAAGGCCTGCGACAGTCCCCGGCACACCCGAGGCCAGGTGACCCACTGAAGAGCGACCGGGGATGACCTTGCCCTGCGCGTCGAGATACATGTCGCGCGAAGCGCCTCGGGGCGCTGCTTCCCGGAAGTCGATGGTGGTGGTGCGACCGTCCGCAAGACGCAGCACCGCGAAACCACCGCCTCCCAGATTACCGGCGCGCGGGTACGCGACGGCCAGTGCGATACCAGTGGCCACGGCAGCATCCGCTGCATTGCCGCCACGCTTCAGAACGTCAACACCAATCCGTGAGGCGAGGGCACTGGCGGAAGTCACCATGCCATGCTCGGCCTGCACCGGCGCGCGCTGTGCGTCGGCAGGAGCAGGCATGAGCCCCAGCAGCGTCAGCGACCAGCAGAAGACCAG
>DATNCK010000022.1:0-2189 GCA_035571575.1 Steroidobacteraceae bacterium
GCGGCATTGGGCGAACGAAAGCCGAGCTCATCGGCGATTTCCTTGCGCGTGGGTGGCATGCCGGTTTCCTGGACCGTGCGCTGGATGAGCCGCAGAATCTCGGATTGCCGGGGCGTGAGATCGGTGTCGGACATAGTCATGACTTCCGTGGCTGTGTTTCCATACAGTGCACTGTAAGTATATACAGCTGAACGCCCATCTTGGCAAATGGTCTTTGGGAAATCCTGTAATCAAATGAAATCAAAGGATTCTTTGCTGGACGTGGCCATTATCGGTGCCGGCCACAATGGGCTGACCTGCGCCGCCTACCTCGCCCAGGCCGGGCTTTCCGTGGCGCTGTTCGAGCGCCGCTCTCTATATGGGGGCACGGCCGTCACCGAGGAATTCCATCCGGGCTTCCGCAATTCCACCGCCAGCTACACCGTGAGCCTGCTGCATCCGCAGGTGATCCGCGATCTGAAGCTGCATGAACATGGCCTGAGGATCGTCGAGCGTCCACTGCTCAACTACCTGGTGGAAACACCGGGCAGCGGCCTGCGTATCGGTCCCACCAGCGCCGACACGCAACGCGCCCTCGCCGCGCGCGCTCCGCGCGATGCAGAACGCTACAGCGCCTATCACACGCAGCTCGACGCCGGTGTCGCGCTGCTGAAAGACCTGCTGCTGAGCACGCCGCCCACCGATCTGAAGCGCGTCGGCGACCTGTGGTCGGCACTGTCAGTGGGCCGGCGCTTTCGCGCGCTGCCACTGGAAAGCCAGCGCATCGTGCACGAGCTGTTCACGCGCAGCGCCGGTGACTTTCTCGACGGGTGGTTCGAGGATCCCGGCATCAAGGCGGCCTACGGCTTCGATTCCATCGTCGGCAATTACGCCAGCCCCTACACGCCCGGCAGTGCTTACGTGCTGCTGCATCACGCCTTCGGCGAGGTGAATGGCAAACGCGGCATCTGGGGCCACGCCATCGGCGGCATGGGCGCGATCACCCAGGCGATGGCGCGTGAAGCCATGGCGCATGGCGCGCGCATCGAAACCGACTCACCGGTGCAGCGCGTACTGGTGGAAAAGGGCAAGGCCTGCGGCATCGAACTGGCCGATGACCGCGTGGTGCGCGCGCGGCGCATCGTCGCCAACGTGAATCCGCGCTTCCTGTACCTGAACCTGCTCGATGCCGCCGATGTGGATGCCGATGTACGCGAACGCATGCAGCGCTACCGCGCCGGTTCAGCCACATTCCGCATGAATGTGGCGCTGTCTGAACTGCCGCGATTCGGCAACGGTGCCGGTGGCAGCGACATCCACCGCTCCGGCATTCTCATTGCGCCCACGCTGCAATACATGGATCGCGCGCACGCTGACGCCCGCCTTGCCGGAATGTCACGCGAACCGGTGATCGAGATGCTGATCCCCAGCACGGTGGATGACTCGCTGGCGCCCCCGGGACAGCATGTGGCCAGCCTCTTCTGTCAGCACTTCGCACCACAACTGCCCAATGGTCGTGCCTGGGAACAGGAACGCGGGCAGGCGCAGGATCTGATCATCGATACGGTAACGCGCTACGCGCCGAATTTTCGTCGCAGCATCATCGGCGTGCTGGCTCTTTCTCCGTTGGATCTCGAACAGCGCTTCGGCCTGCCTGCCGGCGACATCTTTCATGGTGCGCTGGGACTCGATCAGTTATGGGCAGCGCGACCACTGTTGGGTTATGGCGACTACCGCACCTGCGTGAAGGGGCTTTTCCTGTGCGGATCGGGTGCGCATCCCGGAGGTGGCGTGACGGGTTTACCGGGACGCAACTGCGCGGCGGTGATGTTGCGCGAACGACATTGATCTGCCGGTAAGCCAATTTCCCTGCGAATGTAAGCTGTCTCCTACAAACGACAGAGACAACAAAGCGGTTGCCGACCCGCGTTGATTTATGTTCAAGTTGTGCACCCGCAAAAAAAATCGACATCTAGGTTGATGTGCGTGATGCGGTTTGTTTTGGCCAAGTTGTAAGTGGATGGCTCCACAACCTTTGTAAGGGGATCGAAAATGAAAAGCATGTTTGCAATCAAGTTCGCGGCAGTGGCTGCGGTGGCCGCGCTGGCCGGCTGCACGGACCTCAAGCCGCTGCAGGCGGACATCGCCAGCCTGAAGACTCAGGTGGGTTCGTTGTCGTCTGATGTGGCCGCGCTGAAGGCTGACCGTAC
>DATNCK010000023.1:0-16383 GCA_035571575.1 Steroidobacteraceae bacterium
GCACCAGCAGGGCTTCAAAGGGTTTCGCACTGTACAGACGCAGATGCCCGAACATGCCCGGAGTGATGAACCCCTTCGGGTTCGCCACCGTGGCACGCGCGCGTATGGTGCCGGAGCTGCGATCCAGCGTGTTGTCGAGGAAGTCGACGCGGCCTTTCCAGCGGTAGTCCGTTTCATCCTGCAGCTGTATTTCCACCTGGCTGGCCTGCTCGTCGCCGGCGCGGCGGTACTTCAGCAGTGCAGATTCCGGCGCGTCGAAGAGAAAGCGGATGGGATCCTCGCTGACAATGGTGGTGAGCAAAGTCGAATCTGCGCTGACCAGGTTGCCCGGTGCCAGCCGCCGCCACGAGACGCGTCCGCTGATCGGCGCCTCGATGCGTGTGAACGACAGGTTCAGTTGCGCCGTGCTTACCGCGGCTTCGGCCGCCGCCTGTGCCGCGGCAGCCTGAAGCTGCGTGGCACTGCGCAGATCCGCCTGGGTCTGGCTGATCAGGTGGTCCTTGACCAGCGCCTCGGCGCGCTTGAGTTCCGCATCCGCATTGGCCAGCGTGGCACGCGTGCCGGCCAGATCGGCTCGCGCCTTGGCCAGCTGCGCATCGAAGGGACGTGAATCGATGACGAACAGCAGCTGGCCCTTGCGCACATGCTGCCCATCCTGGAAGTGCACCGAATCAATGGCGCCCGAAACGCGCGGCCGCACCTCCACCGTATCTACAGCCTCGAAGCGGCCCGCATAGTCGTCCCAGTCGGCCACGGTCTGCCGCAGCGGGGTGGCGGCCACCACACCCGGCAGGGCCTGCGGCGCAGCAGGCGGCTTGGAACAGCCGGCGAAAAGCGCCGACAGCAACCCAACCCCGGCAAGGGTTTTGGTACTGATCATCAATGACCCCCGGACGATGCGTGAGCGGCAAGATAGCAGTCCCCCGCAGCGCAGGCGACCAGTCCTCGCGGGAACCCGGTTTCGCTAATATAGAAGGTGCGTGAGCAGCGCACGGCCCATGGACCAAAGGCTTCAAGACTTGTCCTCACCCAAAAAACCGCATGACGAAAACACGCCGGCTGGGCGGGTGAAGCACGATGCCGGCGGCCGCGCCATCTGGGAATGGGCCGTGGACACCGGTCGTCATGCGCTGGATTCCACTTCGCGGCTGCTGAAGCGGCTGGAGCTTCCGGGCCTCAGCCTGCTCGACGAGGAGCAGGAAAAGAAAAAGAAGGCTGAGGAAGAAGAGCGCGCCGCGCGCGAAGCCGGCGGCAATCCCTATGGCGAGAATGCGCCCACCTTCGGCGGAAAGCGCGAGGTGGATCCCATGGCCGGCGCGCGCCGCGATTTCAATCCCTATGACAACCGCGCGCCGCCCAAGCGGGGCGCTGCGCCGAAACCGCCGGCGAAGCCAGCCCCTCGCCTCACACAACCCGCGAAGCCGGTGAAGAAGCCCGGCCTGCTGGGAAAGTTCTTCGGCCGCGACCGGTAGCAGCGCGCGTCGCGCCTGCCCAGGAGACGATCATGTTGTTCAGCCGAGCCCTTCGCGGTCCACGTCTGGCGACATGGTCTGTGCTGGCCATGGTGGCACTGGCCTGGTGCCTGCAGGCCGGAGGCGCCGATGCGCCGGCACCCTCGCCGCGCGCCAGCAACAACGATGGCGCCGCAGCGCGCCTGCCTCCACCACCGCCCGGCATGTTCGCGCCACCGGGGCGCGCCATCACGCATGTGAAGGGCGATGTGTACCGTGCCAATAATGGCGGCTGGTATGTGGGCATCCTCGACACGCCCGAGGGCCTGCTGCTGGTGGATACCTTGAGTGTGCCCTTCGCGAAATGGCTGAAGGACGAGCTGGCGAAGAAGTTTCCGGGCAAGGCCGTGAAGTACGTGATCCTCAGTCACAGCCACTGGGATCACACCGAAGGCGGCAAGATCTTCGCCGACACCGCGAAGTTCATCGCGCAGGAAGGCTTCCTGCGCAACATGGATGGCCGCTACCCCGCGCTGCCCGGTGACATCACCGATCGCAACAACGATGGCTACCTCGACGTAAACGAATTCGAAGAGCCCTCGCGAGAACGCCCCTGGTACTGCGGCGCCGGTGGCGGCTCGGTTACTTCGAAAGACAAGAATGGTGATGGCCGCGCCTCGCCTGCCGAATTCTTTGCCGACACGCCGAAGCCGGACATCGTCTACTCCGAACGCATGACGCTGCGCTTTGGCGGCAAGACCATCGACATGGTATTCCCCGGCAAGAATCATGCGAACGATGGCACCGCGGTGCTGTTCCGGGATGAGCGCGTGCTGTTCACCACCGACTTTCCGGCCGATGCGCTGGTGCTTGATTCGATGCGCTCGCTGCCCAGCGCCTGCGGCCCTTTCGATGGACATCCGATGGATGAGTGGATCAGGTCCTATCGCACCATCGAGGCGCTGGACTTCGATATCTCCGTCGGTGGACATGGCACTGTGCCATTCACAAGGAAGGACATCGCCGAAGGACGCGAATTCATGGAATACCTGAAGCGCGAAGTACAGACCGCGATGAGTGCCGGCATGAGCCTGGAACAGATGAAGAAGACCATCCTGCTGGAGCCATACAAGAACTGGCGCCACTACGAACAACTGCGCGAGCACAACATCGAAGCGGCGTATCTGAATCTCAAGACCTACAAATGAATCAGGACGCTCCTACAAGGACGTCGTAACTGTGGCGGATTAACGACGCTATTCGCGTCCCGCTGACAGTTGGTTGGGGTGGCCACCTACAGCCGCGAAGCCTTCAAATCCGGACACTGCGCCCCAGTACCGGAAATCAAAGGACTCACCCATGAAGATTCTTGCCGCTGCAGTTGCAGCTCCGCTGTTGATCCTGGCCAGCCAGGCGCAGGCGCAGACCGTCGATCCACCCACTGGCGTATATGTCGGCGCGGGTCTCACCCGATCGCACTTTGACGCGGACAATTTCACGTCTGACGACATCGACAACAACGACAATAGCTGGAAGGCCATCCTGGGTTTCCGCATGAATCGGAACTTTGCGGTCGAAGCCAACTACATCGACTTCGGCAAGGCCTCTGCTCCGGCTTTCGGCACAGTCGGCCCCTACGAAGTGAAGGCCAAGGGTTACTCCGCGTATGGCGTGGGACTGGCGCCGATCGGCCCGGTGGATCTGTTCCTCAAGGCCGGTGTCGCACGGCTGGATGCGGACGGCAACATTGGCGCTGTTTTGTTTGAAGACAAGAAGACCGAATTTGCCTATGGAGCCGGTCTGCAGCTGCGGCTCGCACAATTTGCGATCCGCGCAGAATACGAGAAGTACGACACCGATGTCGTCGGTGATCTCGACCTGATTACGGTCGGCTTCACGTACACCTTCGGCCCGCGCTAGCAACGGGCCTCTGCGGACACCGTCTGCGTTCTCCCCAGAGACGCAGGCGGTGTTCACTTCATTCGCGTCACTTCGCGATCAGCGACGACGCCTTGATCTCGCCGATGTTGCGCGCTCCGCATCCCACCATTGCCAGCCGCAGCTCCAGGTTCAGGATATCGAGCACCCGCTCTACGCCCGCCTGCCCGAAGCAGGAAAGCCCCCACACATAGGGTCTGCCGATGCCCACTGCGCTGGCACCTAGCGCCAGTGCCTTGAAGACATCGGTGCCGCGTCGCACGCCACCATCGATCAGCACCGGCACCTTGCCTGCCACGCCCTTGACCACCTCGGACAGGGACTCAACGGTGCCGCGCCCGCTCTCGAGCGCACGTCCCCCGTGATTCGACACGAAAATGCCATCAGCGCCATGCTTCACGGCCAGTGCGGCATCCTCGCGCGCTTCGATGCCCTTGATCACCACCTTCATGGTGGTCATGTCTTTCAGGCGCTTGATGAAGTCCCAGGTCAGTGACGGCGACGTCAGTCCCAGGCCCTGCGTGTCGAGGCCTTTGAACATGGGCTTGGTGCTCATGCTCAGCCGCGGGTTGCCTGCCGCATCGGTCTGATGACAATTGCCGCAGGTGCGGGTGTCCTGCCGGCGCAGGCGCGTGGCGGTTTCGGTGTTGCGGCCAGCGGGTAGATCGACAGTGACGGCCACCACGGTGCAACCCGCCTGCTGCGCACGCTGCACCATCTGCCGTGTGGCTTCGATGCGATTGGTGGTGTAGAGCTGGAACCACGGCGGCGCGCCGCGCGCCGCGGCGATGTCTTCGATGTTGTCGGACATCTGCGTGGAGACGACCTGCTGCTGATTCTTCGCCTTCGCCGCGCGTGCCACGCCAATATCCGCCTCCGCATGCAGCGCCCGCAGGCTACCGATGGGACTCATGATCACCGGCGAGGCCAGCGCGCTGCCGAACAGCGTCGTGGCCAGCGACATGTTGCTCACATCGACGAAACGCCGCGGCACCAGCTGCCACTTCTCATAGGCCGTGTGGTTGGCATCGCGCGTGACATTGCCGTCCACGCCGCTCTGCAGATAGCCCCAATGTGCCGGCGGCACGATGGCCTCGGCCGCTTTCTCGAAGTCGAATACATCCAGCGCATCGGCGGCGCTGGCAAGACCAGCCTGGGCAGCCACTGCCTGCCAGGCCGGCAACGCAGCCAGCACCGGACTGGCCGCCAGGAACCGCAGTAATTCACGACGATGAATCGCTTCGCGCAACATTGTTCTGTTTCTCCCCGTCTGCTTCGATCGCCGGCCGGTTGTTCGCCGCTATACTCCAGCGCATCCTACTACTACAAAAGGCCGGACCACCGGCCCACCGGGGGAATCGATGCGCGCGATCAGGTCTCTGTCGCTGATGCTTGCCCTGCCCGCCACATTTCTGCTTGGCGGTTGTTCCGGGCCTTCGTCAACAAGTCCGGGCCCGGCCGGCCAGGTGGATGGGCCCCGCATCGTCGCGGCCGAGAACAATGCCGAATGGCTGAGCTACGGCCGCACCTACTCCGAGCAGCGCTTCAGTCCGCTGACCCGGATTCGCCGCGACAATGTGAAGCAGCTGGGCCTGGCCTGGTACCACGAATTCGATGCCAGTGCCGATCGCGGCATGGAAGGCACGCCACTGGTGGTCGACGGCACCATTTACATCTCCACCAGCTGGTCGCAGGTGTATGCGCTCGATGCGAAGACCGGTACGCGACGCTGGAGCTATGACCCCAAGGTGGATGGCCAGAAGGCGCGCGATGCCTGCTGCGATGTGGTCAACCGCGGCGTGGCGGTGTGGAAGGGCAAGGTATTCGTGGGCGCGCTGGATGGCCGGCTCATTGCTCTGGATGCCGCAACCGGCAAGGAGCTGTGGGCAACCCAGACCACCGACACGGCCTGGCCGTACACCATCACCGGTGCGCCGCGGGTGGTGAAGGACAAGGTGCTCATCGGCAATGGGGGCGCCGAACTGGGCGTGCGGGGTTTCGTGTCGGCCTACAACACCGAGGATGGCAAGCTGGCCTGGCGCTTCTACGTCACGCCGAATCCGCAAGAGAAGGCTGATGGCGCGGCGTCAGACAAGGCGCTGGCGGAAATCGCGCGATCCACGTGGTTCGGCGAGGGCTGGAAGCAGACCGGCGGCGGCGGAACACCCTGGGATGCCATCACCTACGATCCGGTCACCGACCTGGTCTACGTGGGCACGGGCAATGGCTCGCCCTGGAGTCACCAGGCGCGCTCGGACGGCAAGGGTGACAATCTATTCCTGTCTTCCATCGTCGCGCTGAGGCCCGACACCGGCGAGTACGTCTGGCACTACCAGACCACGCCCGGCGACAGCTGGGACTACACCGCCGTGCAACAGATCATGACGGCCGATCTCACCATCAAAGGCGAGAAGCGCCATGTGGTGATGCAGGCGCCGAAAAATGGCTTCTTCTATGTGCTCGACGCGGCCACCGGCAAGCTGATCTCGGCGGAAAAATATGCCGCGGTGAACTGGGCCGAGAAGGTGGATCAGGCTACCGGCCAGCCGGTGGTGAATCCGTCCGTGCGTTATTCCGGCGGCAAATCCTCGCGGCTCACTGTGGGACCCAACGGCGGCCACATCTGGCAGCCCATGGCCTTCAGTCCCGACCAGGGCGTGGTGTACATCCCCGTGCATCGTGGCGCGTTCAGCTACCAGAACGATCCGAACTGGAAGTTCGTGCGCGGCCGCTGGAATTTGGCGCAGGGTCCCGGCGGCGGATTCAGCCAGCCCTTCCCGCCGCCACCCGCCGACAAGCTCTCCGCCGAGGGCGAGGCCGCACTGGCGCAACTGCCTGCCGAAGGCGGCTTCCTGGTCGCGTGGGATCCCGTGGCGCAAAAAGCGCGCTGGACGGTGCCGCAGAATACACAGTGGAACGGCGGCGTACTCGCCACGGCTGGCGGTCTGGTGTTTGGCGGCGCGGACCAGACCTTCAACGCCTACGACTCGAAGAGCGGCCAGACACTGTGGACCGACAAGACTGCTGCAGCCGTCATGGCAGGCCCGGCCACGTATGAGCTCGATGGCGAGCAATACGTTGCCGTCGCGGTGGGCTATGGCGGCGCGAATGCGGTGATCGGCGGCCGTTATCCGCGACGTCCGGGCCGACTGTATGTGTACAAGCTGGGCGGCACAGTGAAAGCACCGGAGTTCCCGCCCTTCGTGGCGCCGCCGCCGCTGGATCTCACCAAGGTCACCGCCTCCAGCGGCGATGTGACGCATGGTGGCGCGCTGGTGAGTCAGTGGTGCTCATCCTGTCATGTCGGCGGCATCTTCATTCCCGACGTCGCGCGCTCGCCGCGCATCACCACGCCGCAACTGTTCAAGCAGGTGGTGCTGGATGGCGAACTGAAGCCGCGCGGGATGGCCAGCTTCTCGACGTGGCTGAACGAAAAGGATGTCGAAGACATCCGCGCCTACTGGCTGGATGTCGCGAAGCGCTCGCAGGCGGCGGCAGCAAAGCAATAACGCCGGGCATCGATGAGGCTTTACGGATGAACGACCAGAATTCCCGCGCGGATCTGCAGCTGCTGAATCCACAGGCTCTGTATGACCCATCGGCGAATGCCTATTCGCAGATCGCCGTGACAGGGGGCACGCGACTGGCGTTCATCTCCGGCCAGGGCGGCGACAATAGTGACGGTTCTTTTTCGCCCGACTTTGCCGTCCAGGCCGAACGCGCCTTCCGCAATCTGGGGCTGGCGCTGGAAGCACTGGGCGCGCAGACGCACGACGTGGTGAAAATCACCGTGATGATCGTGCAGCACGACATGCAGAAGCTGAAGATCATGCAGGCCGCGCAGCGTGGCCTGCTGGGCGCTCATCATCCGGCCGCGACGCTGATCCCCGTGCCCTGCCTGGCACTGCCGCAGATGCAGATCGAGGTCGAGGCCATCGTCGCACTCACTGGATGATCGCGCTTCAACGTCCAGGCGCCCGGCTTCTGCTCACCACCTGCAGGGCCACGGGCACCATGGTCGCGATCAGCAGCGCGCACAGGTAGTACGGCGCATCCCTGTGCTGGGTGAACACCCAGCCGAAAAATGGTGGCGCGACAATGCGCGACACCGCATTGGAAGCCATGTTCAATCCCATCACACTGCCCTGCCGGTCGGGCGGTGTATTGCGCGACACCAGTGCGCCGGCATTGGGAAACGCCAGGCTGTGGCCGACCATCAGCAGCGACATGAGAACCACCGAGGCCACCGGCAGGTGCAACACCGGCTGCAAGACAATGGCCGCCATCAGCAGCAGCAGACCACCGACGATGACGCGTGCCTCGCCGAATCGAGCCACCAGCGGCCCGATCATCAGGCTCTGCACCAGCAGTCCGGCGCTGCCCACTGCCAGGAAGGTGAGGCCGACCTCGCGCGTGGTCCAGCCGAAGTTGTGCTCGGTCCACAAGCCGAACACGGCTTCCATGGAGGAGAAGGCCGCGATGCCGCAGAAGGCAATCAGGAACAGGCGCCATAGAAGCGGTTGCTCGCGCACATAGCTGAAGGCTTCGCTGTAGCTGGGTGGAAGACGCGCGCCTGCAGAGAAATTGCGTGTCTCGGGCAGCACGGCGAATGCCCACAACGAAGCGCCCGCAGCCAGTATTGCGGCCACCACGATGGGCAACCGGAATCCTGCGAGTCCCGCAAGCGGATTGGCAAGCAATCCGCCGATGGCCGGACCCGTCGCGAAGCCGAGATTGAAAGCGGCACCGAAGTACCCCATGTGGCGCGCCCGCTGCTGGGGCGGCGAGATATCGGCGATGACTCCGGCAACCACGCCGAAGGTGCCACTGAAGAAGCCGGTGACGATGCGGATGGCGATGGCCGCCGCCAGCGTGGGCGCAAAGGCGAAGGCCACGTAACTCACCGCCGCGCAGGCGGTGGTCAGCACCAGCACTGGACGACGGCCGGTCAGATCCGAACGCCTGCCCCAGTAGATCTCGCCGAACACACTGCCCAGCGAGTACGCGGCGAACAGGCAGGCCACCGCGAATGCGGAAGCACCGAAATGCGTGCCATAGAAGGGCAGCAACGGCAGGATCAGGCTGAAACCGGCGATGTTGAGAAACACCGTCACCAGCAGCAGGGGCAAGGCCGACCTCATGCGCCGAACCTCGGCTCCGGCAGTCCGCGGATTCCCAGCCCTTCGATCACATAGGTGGATCCATCGAGCGGATCGGCCTCACGGCCCAGGAACGCCGGACTCAATGTGGGTACATAGATGCGATCGAGATCAGGACCGCCGAACATCACGCTGCCCGGCAGTTTCAGCGGCATGCTCACCATGCGCTCGATGCTGCCATCGGGCCGGAAGCGCACCAGCTTGCCGCCCTCGCAGATCGCGCTCCACACATGCCCTTCGGCATCGACGGTGGCGCCGTCGGGAATGCCACCCAGCTCTGCAGTGCTCGCGAATGGACGGCGATTCTTCACCGTGCCCGTATCCAGATCATAGTCGTAGGCGTAGATCAATTTGCGGATGCTGTCGGCGTGATAGAAGGTCCGGTCATCGGGCGACCAGCACGGACCATTGGAGAGAAAGATATCCGTGTCGATGATGCGCAGCGCGGTGGTGCCCGGATCGAGCGCATACAGCTTGCCGCGCGCTTCCTTCATGCCGCGATCGCTGGAGCCGACGATGAACCTTCCGCGGCGATCCACCTTGCCATCGGCCAGCTGCACCTGCGCGTCCAGATCCGGACTCGACGCCAGTGGCGTGCACTCACCGCTGTTGAATTCCAGCCGGTAGACACCATCGGCCAGCGCCACGATGGCATTGCCGTCGCGACCGATCGCCATGGAGCCGATGATCTTCGGCACCGACCACTGATGCGTGGCGCCCGTAACGGGGTCAAGACGGAACACGGCCTTGGCCAGTATGTCGATCCAGTACAGCCGTTGGCTGGGCACATCCCAGACCGGCCCTTCACCTACCGAACACTGAGGCACATCCAAACGCCGGATCTGCATGCCACTACCCTCTTTTTTGGGCAGGGTAGCATGCGATCGCCGCGCTGGTGCCTTCGGGAGAGAGACACCAGCGCGGCTCCGCAGACAGACCGACGAGAACCCGAAGAGACCTTCCGCCCTCGCGAAAAGTCTCCCCGCGATGGTTATGGCGCGGCGCCTGCCTGAATCCAGGCACGCACGCTGTCGATCTCGGTCTGACTCAGGAATGGCCCACCCAGGGGCATGCGCGCCGTCCCATTCGTCTGCGTACCCATCAGCTTGGTGATGATGTAGCTGTTGTTGGGTGTGTTCGGCAGCACGCGCTTCTGCGTGGGCTCCTCGACGCTGGTCACGTTGATCAAGGCAGCAGCCGTCGCCGCAGCGCTCGACAGGTTCATGCTGCCGGGCAACGAAGCACCGCCACCGGTGTGGCAAGTAGAGCAGCGCGGACCGAAGATGCTCGACTGCAGCTGCGCCAGCGTCGGCACCAGGATCACATTCATCGCCACTGCGGCGCTGGTGGTCTGGTTGCCCGCGCCATCCTTGGCCACGGCAGTGAGCTGCACAATACCGTTGGGCAATGTGCTGGTGTTCCACTGCACCTGGTAGGGCGATGTCGTCGCCGTGCCAATCAGTGTCGCGCCCGCAAAGAACTGCACCTGCGCAATACCGACATTGTCCGTGGCATTGGCCGTCACCGTCACTGTGCCGGTGACATCGCCCGCCGTCGGTGCGGTGATGCTCACGGTGGGCGGCGTGACATCCGGCACGTTATTCACCGTCACAGCAATGCCAGGTGACGCGGTGGAATTGCCGAAGGCGTCGAAGGCCGTGGCAATCAGCGTCGCGGCCCCATTGGCCACCGAACCTGAATTCCAGCTGGCACTGAAAGGCGCTGAAGTGGCAGTAGAGATGTCGGTGGTGGTCGTGCCCACGCGCACCTGGAACTTCACGCTGGCCACACCCACATTGTCCGTGGCATTGGCCGTGATGTTCACGGTGCCACTGACCGTACTCGCGGCAGCCGGGGCGGTGATGGCCACGCCAGTGGGCGCGACGATGTCCGGCGCAGTCGCACCCAGATCGATGCGCGCATACAGGCCGTTCACCTCACCATTGATACCCGCCGCCAGATACAGCGTGCTCGTGGGCTGGTTGCGGCCACCGTTGCCGAACCAGATGGCCCACAGGCCGGCATTGGTGATGGCCGTGTTAGTCGCCCCGCCACGACCAACGGCGTGGATGAATGCACCGGTGCCGGCATCGAAGCCGTTGATCTTGCCGTCACCGAAATTGCCGATCAGCAATGCGTTGCTCAGCGTGCCGAAATTCGCCGGCGCCACTGCAATGCCCCAGGGAGCATTCAGCTGTCCGCCCCGCACCACCAGATGCTTCTGCAAGGTGCCATTCAGATCGAAGGTGTTGACGATGCCCTCACCGGCACCCGCCACCTCATCGGTGCCCGAGCCATCCTGCTTGGCATAGGCCACCACCAGCAATGTCGTGCCGGAGATCGTCACGGCCTGAATGTTGAACGGTGCGAATCCCGCTGGCAGCGTGGGATCTGTGAAGCCACCGCTTGGCACCACCTTCGCAAAGTTCTTGTCGAACACGACGATCTTGTTGTTGTGGAAGTCGGCGGCGTACAGGAAATTCGCCGTGCCGTTGGTGGCGATGGCCAGGCCTTTGAACACAGCGCCGGTGGCATCGTTGTAGACCACGATGGCGTTGGTAGCGTTGACCGTTGGCGCCCAACCCGCGAGCGATCCCGATTCCGTCACGAACAGGAACCGGGCGGAGGCCGTGGTGGTGCCATTGCTCACCTGGAAATCCGTTGTTGAGCTGCTGGCCACGATGCCCGTGACATCTCCAGGGCCGTTAGTGCCTGCCGGAATGTTCACCACGGTCGTGGTCACCGTCCCCGTGCCGTCATAGACGGTGGAGGTGTGATCGTGATTGTTGGTGATCCATGCCGGACCGCCGGCGAGCGCGGCGATACCCCAGGGATTCTTCAGATGCGCATCCGTGCTGACCGCTGGAACGGCGCCATCCGATACCAGCGCGCTGAGCGTGTATGCACTGGGAATCGCCGCATCCACCTTCAGCGCCAGACCAAAAGTGGTGCTGCCTGCAGAGTTGCTCGCGGTAACTGTGTAAGTGGCCTGCGCTGCAACGGCTGTCGGCGTGCCGCTGATCACACCACTCGTCGCATTGATTGCCAGACCCGCAGGCAGAGCCGGCGACACCGTGTAACCCGTGACGGTGCCCGTAACGGTCGGTGTCATGGCCGTGATCGCCGTACCCACATTGATTGCGGTGGGTGCGGTGTAGGTGAGGCCGGTGGGTGCGGTGACCCCGCCACCACCATATCCGCCTCCACCCATTCCGTCACCGCCGCCGCAGGCCGCGATGACAGTCATGGCCGTGGTGATCGCTATCCCTCTTGCTGCGCGAATCGCGCGTCGCAGTAACTGCCTCATGTAGCCCCCTGCACAGTTGAACCAATGGAACGAATGCTTCATGAGTGCCGACTGAGACGTACTTGGTTGCGCCGGAAATTTATTTGCGCCAGAGGCAACCGCCCGGCTCGGCAACGCTACTTACACGGAACAACGCGCGGTCATTGCGCAGGAGGGTCACGTGTTCAGAGGATTGCCGTTGCTGTGTCTCGTAGTGCTGGCCGTCGCAGGCGTGCGCCCGGCATTCGCCGAGCCTTATCTGGCCGTCATGGCGGGACTGAAATGCAGCGCCTGCCATGTCAATCCCACGGGCGGCGGCATGCGCAATACCTTCGGCAACATCTGGGGTCAGACGCAGCTGCCCGCCACCACAATGAAGGCCTCGGGCACGCCGTGGACCGGCGATCTCGGGCGCTATGTGGGCATCGGCGCCAACCTGCGCGGCGGCGCCACGTGGATCGACTTCCCCGGCACCAAGGCCACCTCTTCTTTTGATCTCACCAGCCTGCGCGCCTATGTGGACCTGCGCGTGATTCCGGAGCGGCTGTCCTTGTATATCGATGAGCGGCTCGCGCCGGGTTCAGCCAACAACGCCGAAACGTATCTGAAGCTGTGGAGCGCCAGTCACCGCTTCTATGTGAAGGCCGGCCAGATGTACCTGCCCTTCGGCATCCGGCTGCAGGACGACAGCGCCTTCACGCGTGAAAACACCGGCATCAGCTTCAACACACCAGACCGCGGCGTGGAATTCGGCTTCGAAGGCGCAAAGTGGACGGCGCAGCTGGCGGTGAGCAATGGCACCGCAGGCGCGCCCGAAGTGGATAACGGCAAGCAATGGAGCCTGCGCACCGAGTATGTGACCGGGCGTTGGCGCGCCGGCGCCAGCTTCAACCTCAACGATTTCGATCAGGGCTCGCGCCGCATGCAGAATGTCTTCGGCGGCCTGCGCACCGGTCCGGTGGCCTGGCTGGCTGAGGCCGACTACATCGTGGACTCGACCTCCTCACCCGACCGCAAGCAAGTGGCCGGACTGCTCGAGGCCGATTGGCGCATGTTCAAGGGCCACAACCTCAAGATCACCGCTGAACGCTTCGACCCCAATCGCGCCGCAGCACATGACCAGCAGACCCGCCTGAGCCTGGTTTATGAATACACACCGCTACCCTTCCTGCAGCTGCGCACCGGCGTGCGCAATTACGATGATGTGCGCGAAGTGCCCTTCCTGAACCAGCGCATCGTGTTCCTGCAGCTGCACGGCTACTTATAAGGCCTACAATCGCGGCATGATGCGGCGGACTCTGTGTTTCGCCGCCAGCACGCTGCTGGCGGCCGCGATGTCGGCAGCGGCGCAGGCCGCGCCGCCACAGTGGGGCGGCAGCCTCACGCTCAGCAGCAATCACCTGCTGCGGGGCGTGTCACGCAGCAGCAACGACCCGGCGCTGTCGGCGCAGGTGCAGGTTCAATCCCTGGATGGCTGGCTGGCCAGCCTGTGGGTCTCCAGCAGCCGCCCGCGCGTACAGGATTCCACCACCGTGGAATTCGCCGGCACGCTGGGATATGCGCGGCGCATTGATCAGGACTGGACGCTGGTGGGCAGCTACACGCACTACGAGAAACCCTGGGGATTTCGCCCCGGCTTCTATCGCTACGATGAGTTCACCGCCGACCTGCACTGGCGCGAGTCGCTGCTGCTCAGCGTGAGCTACTCGCCCGATCTCTCGCGCTACGCACCGGTGTACGGGCCAGTCTGGAACCGCAATGCCTGGACCTATGAGGCCACCTGGCAGCAGGAGCTGCGTCCTCACCTGCGCGCCTGGGCAGGCGCAGGCTACTACGATCTTTCGGATCTGTACGACGACGGCTACTGGTACGGCAGTGTGGGGCTGGGCTGGCGGCAGGGTCGCTGGCAGCTGGACGCCTCTTATGTCATTCCCGACCACACGGCGACGCGATTGTCGTACCCGGGGGCCGCCCGGCGACGGGTGCTGGCGGCGCTGAGCGTGTCTTTCTAGCGTATCAAGGCAACCGGACCGCCCTGTGATGGTACATACGGGTATGCCAAATCCGACGGCACAAACCTCCGAGCCGCATGAGTCCCGGTTGCTGCAGCGTATTGCGCAGCACGACCGCCGGGCTTTCGAGGAGCTGTACAACGCCTATCACCGGCGGCTCGCCCGTTTTCTGATGCGGCTGGCGCCGCGCTATGACTTCGCCGAGGAAGTCATCAATGACACTTTCTTTGTGGTCTGGAACAAGGCTGGCGAGTTCCGCGGCGCTTCGCGGGTCTCCACCTGGATCATGGGCATCGCCTACCGGCGCGCATTGCGCGCACTGCGCGATGAACGAACGCTGTCTGCCGCGGACCGCAGGCTGGCCGAAGACGCGGGCGCCGACAGCCACGATTCCACCGCCACGGCCGAGATGCAGGACTGGATCGGCCAGGCCATGGATGGATTGCCCGAAGAGCAGCGACTGACGCTGGAGCTGGCCTATTTCATGGGCCACTCCTGCGAGGAGATCGCGACCATCACCGGCTGCGCCGTCGGCACGGTGAAGGCGCGGATGTTTCACGCCAGGGAAAAGCTGCGCATTGCCCTGCCCTCACTGGGCGGCAGCCCGCCGCGGAGTTCGCCATGAATCATCGCAATGCATGGGATCTGATCCCCTGGTTCGTCAATGGCAGCATCGCCGACAACGAGCGCGCCGGACTGCAGCACCATGTGGAGGGCTGCGCCGCCTGCCGTGAGGAGATCGAGGCGCAGCGCCTGCTGCTGCAGACCATGCGCACACCTCCACAGGTGGAGAGCATGCCGCATGGCTCGCTGCAGAAACTCTGGCAGCGCATCGATGAGAATCCGGCGCCGGCGCAGGAAGAAGCCCCCGTGGCACGCTCACCACAGGCCTTCAGGTGGCTGGCGGCGGCCGTCATCGTGCAGGCGCTGCTGCTCGGAGTGCTGGCCACGGTCATGCTGCGCTCGCCACGCAGCGACGCGGACGCCGCCTATCGCACGGTGAGCACCGCGGTGGTGGAGCCTGGCCCGGCCAGCGTGCGCGCGGTATTCTCTCCCGACATGACGCTGGGAGAATTGCAGGCCCTGCTCGAGCGCGCGCATCTGCGCATCGTCAACGGTCCTTCGGCGGATGGCGTGTACACGCTGGCTACTGCCACGCGTGGCGACGATCCGAAACAGGCGCTGCTGACACTGCGCGCACATCCGGCGGCGCGCTTCGCCGAACCCATCGGACACTGAAGCACGCCGTGAAGCAACTGCTGACACTGTCGGCCGTGCTGCTGCTGGCCGCACTGTGCGGATGCGCCAGCCAGGGCGTGCGCGACGCGCTCACCCTGCCACCGGGTCAGACACTGGCGGACGAAGAGCACCTCATCGTGGTCGCCGTGGACAATGGCGATCCGGTGAACCCGCCACGACCGGGAAGCACGCGCCCGGGCTATGGCAGCGGCAGCTATGTGGCCAGCGCGGCGGCACGCGCCACGCTGCACGAACTGGTGCGCGACTACGCGCTGACCGAAGTCACCGCATGGCCCATCGAAGTGCTGAAGATGCACTGCGCGGTGCTGCGCATACCGGCCAACACTTCGCGCGATGCACTGCTGCAGAAATTGTCGCAGGATGGCCGCGTGCGACTGGCGCAGCCGATGAATGGTTTCGTGCCGCGCGCACAGGCGTACAACGATCCGTATCTGGCCATGCAGCGTGGCTTCCAGAGCATCGACGCCGCGGATGCGCAGCAGTTCTCGCGCGGCGAGAAGATCCGTGTCGCGATCATCGATACCGGCATCGATACGCACCATCCGGATTTCGGCGGCCGCACCATCGTGCAGCGCAACTTCGTCGATCGTGATGCCGCGCGCTTCGGCCTCGACAAGCATGGCACCGCGGTAGCCGGCGTCATCTCCGCCTCGGCCAACAACAGCGTGGGGATTGTCGGCGTGGCGCCGGGCGTGGAAATCATCGCACTGAAGGCCTGCTGGCAGATCGATGACGGTGAGGCCGCCCGCTGCAATTCATTGACGCTGGCGCAGGCTCTGGCCGGCGCCATCGCCGAGCGCGCGCAGATCGTCAACCTCAGTCTCACCGGGCCACACGATCCCTTGCTCAATGCACTGGTGGCGGCAGGCAGCGAGCGTGGCGTGCTTTATATTGGCGCCGCGCCTTCTGATGCGCCGGCCGGCAGCTTTCCTGGCGATGCGCCGGGCATCATCCCGGTGGACATGGCCGAATCAGCGAATGTGCGCGCCGGCGTGCTGCGTGCGCCCGGACGCGAAGTGGTCACGCTGATGCCGGGCGGGCGCTACGATTTCGTCACCGGCTCGTCGCTGGCCACGGCGCATGTCAGCGGCGCGGTGGCGCTGCTGCTGGCGAGAAACAGCAAGCTGGATCGCAACACCATCTACCGGCTGCTGGCACAGAGCGAGAGTACCAGCGCCGATCCCGCGGGCAATGCCCCGATCAATGCCTGCGCCGCGCTGGCGGGAATGCTGGAACGTGTCTCGTGTCCGAAGCCGCGATCTGCCGCGGTAGCCATT
>DATNCK010000024.1:0-4325 GCA_035571575.1 Steroidobacteraceae bacterium
TGGCGCAGGGCGATGAGATCCGCACGCTGCTGACAGAGCCCTGAGTCAGCAACAGCGTTCCGGGTCACGCCTGTCAGGCGGCGAGGGTCAGGTGAGGAACAACGTGCCCAGTCCCAGCAGCGTCGCGAAGCCAATGCAGTCGGTGAAGGTGGTGAGGATCACGCCAGCCGACAATGCCGGATCGATCGAGAGCCGCCGCAGTGTCAGCGGTCCCATTACGCCGATGACCGCAGCGGTGAACAGGTTGACCACCATCGCCGCACCAATGATAGGGGCCACCTTCCACGTGCCCAGCCAGGCCACTGTGATGCCACCGAGGATCACCGCCATCGCCGTGCCCGTCAAAGCACTGATGCCAACCTCGCGCCACAGCAGCCAGCGCGCATCGCGCCACTGCACCTGACCCAGCGCGAGACCACGGATGATGAGCGTCACCGTCTGGGTGCCGGCGATGCCGCCCATGCTCGAGACCACCGGCATCAGCACGGCCAGTGCCGCCACTTTCTCCACCGTACCTTCGAAGCGCTGCACCACCAGGCCGCCCAGGCTGGCCGTGAACAGATTGATGGCCAGCCACACGATGCGCCGACGCGTGGCGGGCACGATGCTCGCGAACACGTCTTCCTCGTCGCGCAGACCGGCGCCGGCCATGACTTCGTGCGCCGCCTCTTCCGTGATCACGTCCACCACATCGTCGATGGTGATGCGGCCGAGCAGGCGACCGGTCTCATCCACCACGGGTGCGGACACCAGATCGCGGTCGCGGAAGATCTGCGAGACCTCTGCGGCTGGCGTTTCAGGCGCGATGCGCGGTGCATCGGCATCAAGCGAGGCACCCACCAGCGTCTCGGGATCTTCGGTGAGCAATCGCGACAGCGTGATGGTCCCCAGGAAGCGATCGTGCCGGTCGACCGCGAACAGCCGATCGGTGCGTTCCGGCAGCTCGCCGCGCATGCGCAGGTAGCGCTGCACCACCTCGACGGAAACATCGCCGCGCACGCTGACGGTGTCCGTGCTCATGAGGCCGCCAGCGCTGTCCTCCGGCCATTCCAGCACCTGCGACAGCCGTTCGCGGTCCTGCTGGTCCATGTTGTGCAGCAGCTGCTGCGTGACGGTTTCCGGCAGATCCGCGACCAGGTCGGCCAGATCGTCGATCTCGAGGTTTTCCGTGGCGGCCGCGAGTTCTTCCGGCTCCATCTCGCGGATCAGCTGTGCGCGCACCTCATCGGAGAGCTCGACCAGCACATCGCCATCGAGCTCCGGATCAGTGAGCTCCCAGACGATTTCGCGCCGCTTCTGCGGCAGCGATTCGAGCAGCTGCGCGATCTCGGCCGGATGCAGCTTCGACAGCATGCGCTCGGCGCTGCGGACCGCGCCCTCGTCGATGGCCGCGCGCAGCGCAGACAGACGGCCCGGGCGCATCGGCCGGGCGAACGGCTCCTGCATCTCCGGCTGCTCAGAGGTTGGCGTAGTTGGGGCCACTGCCGCCCTCCGGTGTGGTCCAGGTGATGACACCGTAGGGATCCTTGATGTCACAGGCCTTGCAGTGCACGCAGTTGGCAGCATTCACCTGCAGGCGCTTGGCCCCGGCGCCGTCGTCCACCATCTCGTAGACACTGGCAGGACAGAAGCGCGTGCAGGGATTGCCGTACTCGGCCGTGCAGCGCGTGCCGCACAGATCGGACTCGGCCACGCGCAGGTGCACGGGCTGGGTCTCACGATGTTCGGTCTGTGCGAAGAACACCGCGGCCAGCCGATCACGCGGCGGCAGCGCGCGCTTGTGCCAGTGACGTTCGGGCGAGTCGTATTCATCCAGCCGCAGCAGCTCGTGATTGCTGTGGTTGGCCAGCGTCCAGGGCAGGCGTCCGCCGGTGAAGGTTTCGAGCGCCGCATTCGCAAGTCCTGCCCACATGCCACGGCGAAAGCCCGGTTTGAAATTGCGCACGCGATGCAGTTCGCGTCCGCCCTCGGACTCGCGCCAGCGCTCATCAAAACCAGTGGACACCCCGGTTGCCACCAAATGTTCCGCCGCAAGGCTGCCGCACCTGAGTGCCTGGTGAACGCCTTTGATCTTTGCGAAGTTCAGCGTGCCAGCCGCGTCGCCAATGAGCATGGCGCCGGGCATGTCGAGCCGGGGCATGGACTGCCAGCCGCCAGCGGCGATGCTGCGCGCACCGGCCGCCAGTATCTCGCCGCCTTCCAGCAGCGGGCGCACGCTTGGATGGTGCTTGAACTGCTGGAAAACCTCGAAGGGCGACAGCCGTGGATCGTGGTAGTCGAGGCCGATCACATAGCCCACATAGGCGCGATCTTCATCGAGGTGGTACACGAAGCTGCCACCATAGCTCGCGCTATCCAGTGGCCACCCCAGCGAGTGCTGCACCAGCCCCGGTTTGGCGCGTCCCTTGGCGAGCTGCCACAGCTCCTTGAAGCCAAGTGCGAAGGTCTGCGGCGAACGGCCCGCATCGAGTGCGAACTGCTGGATCAGCTGCTTGGCCAGACTGCCTCGGCACCCCTCCGCAACAATCGTGTGGCTGGCGCGGATCATCGGTCCGGCCGTGAACTCCGGTCCGGGATTGCCGTCGGCATTCAGCCCCATGTCGCCGACGCGCACCCCCGCGACGCGGCCAGCTTCATAAACGGGTTCTGCCGCGGCGAATCCCGGCAGCACGTCCACGCCCAGCGCCTCGGCCTGCTGCGCGAGCAGCGGCGTGAGCTGCCCCAGCGAGACGATGAAGTTGCCGTGGTTGCGCAGCATGGGCGGCACCCACAACGGCAATGCGCGCTGCGTTGTCAGCAGGCGGAATTCATCATGAGCCACTGGTACGCACACAGCAGGTTGGTGCTGCCGCCATTCGGGCCACAGCGCGTCCAGTGGCCCGGGTTCCATCACGGCGCCGGACAGTGCGTGTCCCCCCACCGCAGCGGCCTTTTCCAGCACGCACACCGAGCGCGAGGAATCCAATTGCTTCAAACGCATCGCACAGGCGAGGCCCGCGGGGCCGGCACCGACGATGAGCACATCGTATTCCATGACATCGCGCTGGATCATGGGCGCGAGTTTATGCGAGATCCGGCTCCGGGATGCGCTCGAGGATGGCGCGCCGCGCGGTCTCGCGCGCACGGGTCACATCGGGCTCCTGCGTGGAAGCCGGTGCCGGTTGTGCTGGCGCAAGTTCGATCTCGATGAGGCGCGGTCGCAACCACAGCGAACCCGGCGGCAATGCACTGCGTGTGCCGCGGATGGCCACCGGCACGATGCTCAGATTGGTGCGTGCCGCGATGAGAAACGCGCCACTGCGAAAGCGCATGAGTCCAGGCTGATGGTGGAAGGTTCCTTCCGGAAAAAACGCCAGTGCGCCGCCCGAGTTCGCCTGCTTCAGCAACTTGCGCGTATCACGCGCGCCCCTCTGTCCCTGGCCACGATCCACGTAGTGCGCGCCGATGCGTCTGAGCAGCAGGTTGGCCAGCGGCACGCGGCTCATCTCGCGCTTGATCACGAAGCCGAAGGCCGGCGGCAGCGCGGCGCACATCACGATGCCATCCAGATAGCTGCTGTGATTGGCCACCACGATGCAGGGCCCTGCCGGCAGATGTTCGGGATGCTGCAGGGAGAGCTTCATGCCGGCCACCCTCAGCCAGGTGCGGGCCGCGCGGCGCACCATGCGGCGGCGCAGCGCGAGCGAAGGTACCGGCAGGATCAGCACCAGCACGACCATCGAAAGCAGGAAAAAGGTGGCCAGCGCGTAAATCACGTACAGCAGGGCCAGCGGGCGGGGCAGGTCTCGGGGCGGCGACACGATGGCGGGCGGCTTGGGGCGGGTATTAGTGTGATCCGGTTCTCTTTATGTTAACGCGTAGTATTGCCTGTGAAGGGCATCACGCGGACGGAGGAAGGACTCAAGGATACTCAGCGGCAAGTACATGCCCTCCGTCCGAACCGGAAAACCTCTGTGAGCAAGACTGCTACCGCTGCCGTTGTCCGCCCTGCTGCCGAATCAGTCGATCCGGCGGTAACCCGGTTCCTGGATGGAGCCTGGATGGAGCGCGGCCTGTCGTCGAACACACTGGCCGCCTATCGCGCTGACCTGATGGCGCTGTCGCGCTGGCTGGGCGGACGGGATGTGCAGATCACCAAGGCCACGCGCGCAGATCTGCTGGGCTTCATTGCCTGGCGCGTTGAAACGGGTGCGCGTCCGCGCTCCACCGCGCGTCAGCTGTCTTCCTTCCGGCGCTTCTTCCGTCACCTGCTGCGCGAAGGCAGTCTGCGCGATGACCCGACTGCGCAGATCGCGATGCCGAAGATCGGCCGCTCGCTGCCGAAG
>DATNCK010000025.1:0-18215 GCA_035571575.1 Steroidobacteraceae bacterium
TGAGCGAAGGGCTGTCGGTGTTCGAGGAATGGACCACGGGCCCGACTCCCGGTGTGGCGATCGCGCCGAATGTGCTCGATACCTTCGCGGCCGGAAAATTCCTGCCCGTGGCGCAGCTCGACAATGGCTTCATGCGGCCCACCTATGAAGGTCAGGTGCAGATGGCCTACATGCAGGCTGGATTGATCTGCCTGTATGCGGATCAGCGTTTCGGCTTCGCGAAGCTGGTGCAGTTCCTGCGCGCCTTCAATGACGATCCTGCGGTCACCGTTGCCCTGCGCAACGCCTTCGGTAGCGAACCCGAGCAGTTCGATAAGGACTTCAATGCCTTCATGAAGCAGCGGTTTGCGGCGTACCTGGCCGATCCCAAGCGCTGGACCAGCCAGATGCAGCGCGCGCACGCCATGCTGGAGGCACACAACTATCCGGCGGCGAAGGAAGCGGCGCAGGCAGCGATCATGATCCTGCCGGAGTTCACCAACGGCGGCAGCGGCTATGAGGTTCTGGCCGAAGCCGAAGAGGGCGCGGGCAACAATGCTGCGGCCATCGCTGCGCTGATCAGCTGGCGCAAGGCCGGCGGCTGGGATCCCGGGCTGCTGCGCAAGCTGGGTACGTTGCTGCTGGCGGCGAAGCGCGATGCCGAAGCCACGGAAGTATTCGCAGCCGTGAACTATGCCGATCCGCTGGCCGTGGAAGGTCATGACCGGCTGGGTCAATTGCTGCTCGCGCAAAGCAAAGGGCCGCCGGCACTGCGCGAATACCAGGTATTGCTGGCGCTGCAACCGCTCGACACCGCCACCGCCAACTACGGACTTGCGCGTTCCTATCGCCTGACCGGCGATGCCGCTGAAGCGCGCCGCCATGTACTCGAATCCCTCGATACCGCGCCGAATTTCCGGCCGGCTCAGAAACTCTTGCTGGAAATGACTGGAGATCGAAAGCCATGACCGAATCGGCCATCAACACATCCGACGCGCGCCAACTGGTCGACCGTTTCGGCACGACGTTCACCGCCATACGCGGCGAGGTGCGCAAGCTCATCGTCGGCCAGGACGAAGTGGTGGAGCAGCTGCTGATCACGCTGCTGGTCGGTGGTCACTGTCTCATCACCGGTTTGCCCGGCACGGCCAAGACGCTGCTGGTGCGCACGCTGGCCAGTGCGCTGGGGCTGTCGTTCAAGCGCATCCAGTTCACGCCAGACCTGATGCCCACCGACATCACCGGCACGGACATCCTCGAAGAGGATCAGACCACCGGCAAGCGCACCTGGACCTTCGTGCCAGGTCCGCTGTTCGCGCATGTGCTGCTGGCGGACGAAATCAACCGCACGCCGCCCAAGACGCAGTCCGCGCTGCTCGAGGCCATGCAGGAACTGTCGGTGACCGTGCGCGGCAACACGCGCCGCATCGACGCGCCGTTCTTCGTGCTGGCCACGCAGAACCCCATCGAGCTGGAAGGCACCTACCCGCTGCCCGAGGCACAGCTCGACCGCTTCCTGTTCAATGTGGTGCTCGACTATCTGAATGCCGATGACGAGCTGAAGGTGGTCAGCGACAACACTTCACGGGTCGAGCCGCCCGCCATCAATGCCTGCACCGATGCGGCGGAGATCCTGAAGTTCCAGTGGCTGGTGCGGCAGGTGCCCATGTCGGATGAGATCGGCCGCAAGGCCGTGGCGCTGGTGCGTGCCACACGGCCCTCTGATCCTTCTGCCGGCGAGAACGTGCGCAAGTACGCGCGTTACGGCGCCAGTATCCGCGCCACGCAGTTCCTCGCGCTGGCCGCCAAGGCACGCGCGCTGTCGGAAGGTCGTTATCACGTGATGGATGAGGATCTGCGTGCACTGGCGCTGCCGGTGCTGCGTCATCGCGTGCTCACCAACTACCAGGCGGAGTCTGATGGCGTGACCACCGACACCATGCTCGCCGGCGTCGTCAACACGGTGCTGTCGGCATAGCAGTTATCCGGAAACACTCATGGAAGCCCGCGCCAACAGCCCGTTCTCACTGCTCCGCCCCGAAGTACTGGCGGGGCTCTCCACGCTGGAGCTCGTGGCGCGTCAGGCTGTGGAAGGCTTCTTCCAGGGCATGCACCGTTCGCCGCGCTTCGGTTTCAGCCAGGAGTTCGCGGAGTACAAGGCCTACGCCGAAGGCGATGACCCGCGCTTCGTCGACTGGAATGTGTATGCGCGCACCGATCGCACCTACATCCGGCGCTATCAGGGCGAGACCAACACGCGGCTGATGATCGCGCTGGATGTCAGCGGCTCGATGGGCTACTCCAGCGGACCGGTGAGCAAGCTGCAGTACGCGAAGTATGTCGCGGCCTCGCTGGCCTACATGGCCCTTCACCAGCACGATCCCGTGGGTCTGATTGCCTTCGATTCCAAGGTGCGCAGCTATCGTCCGCCATCGAGCCGCACCGGCAGCCTGGGCGCCATCCTGCACGGGCTCGATGCGCTGACACCGGGCAGCAAGACCGATCTCACCGAGTCGCTGAAGCAGCTGCGCGAGCATTGCCAGCGTCGCGGCCTCGTGGTGGTGATTTCCGATCTGTACTGCGAGCCCGAGGCGCTGACGCGCGCGGTGCAGCCGCTGGCCTATCGCGGTCACGACATCATGATCTTCCAGATCATGGATCGCGCCGAGATGCAGCCACACTGGGATGAATCCGTGCTGCTGGAAGATGTGGAGTCCGGCCAGTCGCTGGAGGTATCGCCCGACTACCTGCGCACCACCTACCGCGACAAGCTCAATACGCATCTCGAGCACATGAAGAAGGTGGCCGGCAAGCTCGGCGCCGATCACGTGCTGCTGGTCAGCGATGAAGCGCTGGACAAGGCACTGCGTGGCTATCTCATGTTCCGCAAACGGGCATAGGAGCCAGACATGTGGATGGCACCTTTGTTCCTGATCGGCCTCATTGGCATCGGTGTGCCGCTGTGGCTGCATCGATTTGCCAAGCAGACGGATCAGAAGCATTCCTTTGCCTCCTCGATGTTCCTCGAAGCCAGCGAAGTGCGGCGCAGCCGCCGGCGCGAGCTGCGTTACTGGCTGCTGTTGCTGGCGCGCCTGCTGCTGGTGGCGCTGATCGTGCTGGCCTTCGCCGGCCCGCAGTGGCGCGTGCCCGTGCAGGCGGGCAAGGCGGGCGCCACGCTGCATGTGATCGTCGTCGACAACTCCATGTCCATGCGTTATGCCGGTGTGTGGGATCGCGCACGTGAGCGTGCCAATGAACTCATCGGCAGCGTGCGCGGCGCAGATCGCATGATGCTGGTGGCCGCCGATCATCGCCTGCAGGTGCTGCATGAGGCGGGGTTTGCCAGTGAAGCCGGCGCCTTTCGCGCTGCCATTCAGAATCTCCAGCCCGGCCAGTCACGACTGGATTTCGGCGCCATCGCCAGCGGTGCCGCGGGTTGGGGCGCCGGTCCGGGCGAGCGCGTGCAGGTGCATCTGATCAGCGATCTGCAGGCCTCGGCCAGTCCGCTGCGCTTTGCCGATCTGCAATTGCCCTCCGGTGTCACGCTCGATCTCATCGATGTGGGCGCGCCGAAAACACAGAACCTGCGCGTGGCGTCGGTGAGCGCAGGCGAGCGCAATGGCAGTGAGGCATTGGTGCGCATCGAAGGTGATGCGGCAGCGCTGGCTGGTCGCACGCTGGTGGTGGAAGTGAATGGCAAGGAAAGCAGCCGTCGCAAGCTGAACCCAAAGGCGACGCTGCCCGATGTAGAACGCGTCGACATCGGCGAGCTCGGGCCGGGTGAGCACCGACTGTCTGCGCGACTGGAACCTGCCGACGAACTTCCCGCCGACGATGCCTACTACTCGCTGCTGCGTCGCGTGCAACCCAAGGTGCTGCTGGTGGCCGCATCGCCCACGGGCGATGACGCCACCTATCTGCGTGCGGCTCTGCAGTCACTGGCTTCGCCGCGCTTCGATGTCGAGGTAGTGCCGGTGCAGGCACTGGCGACGCGCTCGCTGTCGGAGTTCGCTGCCGTGGTGGTGTCCGATGCGGGCCTGCTGAATTCGGCGCCAGCCACGGCGCTGCAGAAATATGTGGACGCCGGTGGCGCGGCGCTTCTCACATTGGGACCGCGCGCTTTGCAGCAGCGCATCGTGCCGCTCAGCGGCGCCGAACTGGCACGCGGCCGCCAGCGTGACGCGGCCAACGCACCTGCGCGCGTCGCCGATGTGGAGCAGAGTCATCCGGTGCTGCGTGAGCCCGGTGCCTGGCGCAGCATCCGCTTCTTCAAACACGTGCCCGTGGTCGCGCCCTCCGGCGCGCAGGTGCTGCTGAGCTTCGAGAACGGCACGCCGCTGCTGTTCGAACAGCCGGAGCAGAAGGGCCGGTTGCTGGTGTTTGCCTCGCCGCTGGATCGTGAATGGAATGACCTGGCCATCCATCCACTGTTCGTGCGCTTCGTTGCCGAATCGACGGCGTATCTGGCTGGCGCCCGCGCCGCGCCGGCCACGGCCACAGTGGGTAGTGCATTCGAATCCGATCTCGCGCGCCGCGGCGGCGGGCAGGTGTTCGATCCCAGCGGCAAACGCACCATGATGCTGGATGCCGCACAGGCCGGACCCCGACTGGTGCCGGAGATGGCCGGCTACTACGAAGTGCGCGGCGGTGGCCGCAGTGATTTCATCGCCGTGAACCTCGACCCCCGCGAGTCGCAGCTGAGCCGTCTGGACGCCGCCACGCAGCAGCGCTGGCTGGCGCTGCAGTCGGCGGAACGCGCTCCAGCGGCCCAGGCGGGGGTTCCGGCAGTGGCGAGTGCGCGCGATCGCTTCATCCCCATCTGGTTCTGGCTGCTGCTGGCCGGCGCAGCGCTTGCTTTCCTTGAGCCATTGGTGGCGAACTACCATCTACACGTGCAACGGGAGCGCCGCACATGAGTTCTCGCGCCCAGCTCGATCAATACCTGCAACAGGCCCGCCAGCGGCTGCGCCTGATATTGCTGTCGCGTGGCGCGGCATTGCTGGTGGCACTGCTGCTGCTGGTAACACTGGGCGCCGCCCTCTGGCTCAATCGCCAGGCTTTTTCGGATATCGCAGTAGCCATTGGCCGCGCGGCCCTCATCGCCGGTGCGCTGGGCGTTGGCGTTTACGGCTTCCTGCGTTGGCGCGCGCTGAATCGCAACGAAGGCGGCGACGCATTGGAGCAGGCGCTGCCTGCGCAGTCCGGACGCATCCACACCTATCTGCAGGAGCGCCGCAAGGAAGGACAGGCGCCCTTCCTGCTCGAACTGCTGGCGGATGATGCTGCCCGCATCGCCGATGCGGAGCCGTTGACGCAGTCGATTCCCTCGCGACAGCTGTTGATTCCGGGTGCGGTAGCCGCGGCCGCCTTCGCAGGGTTGATCGCGATTTTCTTCGTCGGTGGTTCCCTGGGCGATGGTGCGCGTCATCTATGGCTGGGCAAGCTGCCCGCCGCCAGTCGCATCGCTGTCGCGGCCGGTGGGATTGCCGTGCGTCCGGGCGATATCTCCGTGCGTCGCAATCAGGATCTGCCCATCAGCGCGCTGGTGGCCGGTGGCGGCCGCGACGCGCAGGTACATGTGCGCTTCGGAGATGGCGAGTGGGAAGTGGCGCCGATGAGCGCCGAGAAGGACGGTGGCTATTCCTTCACGCTGTTCGCCGTGCGCGATGCCGCGCAGTACTACGTGACCGCTGGCAACCTGCGCAGCAAGCAGCACACCATCGCGGTGGTCGACCTGCCGCGCATCGAGAGCCTGCGTCTGACGTATCACTATCCCGGCTGGACCGGCCTGCCGCAGCAGGTGCAGGAAGCCAGCGGTGACATCCGTGCCGTCGCCGGCACGCAGGTGCAGCTCGAGATCAAGACCGACAAGCCGCTCACCGGCCCGCTGCTGGTCATCAACGGCGCCTCTTCATCGCTGTCGCAGAGCGATCGCGTCGCGTCTGGCGGCGTCAGCGTGAAGCAGCCCGGCCACTATCGCATCGCCACCCGGTTCGGCAACGAAGTGGTGCCGCTGACGCAGGACTACATCATCGACGTGGTGGCGGACGAAAAGCCCACAGTCCAGATCATGAAGCCCGGTCGCGATTACCGCGCCACCGCCATCGAAGAAGTGCCGGTGGGCGTGAAAGCACAGGATGATTTCCGTCTCGAAGCGCTCGAACTGCACTACTCGGTGAATGCCGGCGAGTGGCGCACCGAGAAGCTCAATGCGGGTGCGGCGGATGTTCAGGCCGCGGCGCTGCTGCGACTCGAAGAGTTGCAGCAAAAAGGACCCAAGGGTGAAGCGCCGCTGCTGGTGCCCGGCGATCTGGTCAGCTACTACGCGGTGGCGCGCGATCACAGCAGCAGCGCGCAGACCGACTTGTTCCTGATCCAGGTGCAGCCCTTCGATCAGCGCTACACGCAGTCGCAGGCCAATGGTGGCGGCGGTGGCGGAGGCGGTGGTGGCGATCAGGATGATCAGCAGATCTCGCAGAAGCAGCGGGAAGTGCTGCTGGCCACGTTCAATCTTCAGCGTAACAAGAGCCAGGAACCCGGCCGTCAGGCCGAACGCGATGCGGACAACGCGCGCATGCTTTCCGAAGTTCAGAGCACTCTGGCCGAGCAGGCTGGCACGCTGGTGGAACGCGCCAAGGCGCGCCAGCTCACCGGCAGTGACGAGAGCGTCACCCAGTTCGTGAAGAGTCTGGAAGAAGCGACGAAGGCGATGCGGCCGGCGGTCGATGAGCTGGACAAGCAGAATCTGGAAGCGGCCGTGAAGCACGAGCAGCAGGCCCTGCAGCATCTGCTGCGCGCCGAGGCCACGCTGCGCGAGATCCAGGTGTCGATGCAGCGCGGCGGTGGCGGCGGCGGAGGTGGCCGCGGCCAGGCCGCGCGCGATGTCTCGGAGATGACCGAGCTGGAAATGGATCTGGCGAAGAACCAGTACGAAACCCAGCCGGAGATGTCGCAGCAGCAGCGCGGCGAGGCCGAGAGCGATGCGCTGAAGCGCCTGCGCGAACTGGCGAAGCGGCAGGAGCAGCTGGCGCGCGAAGCGGCGCGGCAGCAGCAACCCACCGAAGCGCAGAAGTGGCAGCAGGAACAGCTGCGTCGCGAGGCCGAGCAGCTGCGGCAGCAGCTGGAGCAACTGGCGCAGAACCAGCGCGGCGGTTCACAGCAGAATGGCGGTCAGCAGAACGGTCAGCAGAGCGGTGGCCAGGGGCAGTCTTCGGCTGCTCAGGCCGCTGCCGAAGCGGCACGTCAGGTCAGCGAGGCCATGCGCCAGATGCAGGCGCGCAATAATTCACAGGGCAGCAGCAAAGAGGCCGCCGATCGCGCCACGGAACAGCTCAATCGCGCCACCGAGCAGCTCGAGCGCGGCCGGCGTCAGGCCACCGGAGACAAGTTCAACGATCTGGCGCGCAGTGCCCGCGATCTCGGCGAGAAGCAGCGCCAGTCTGAAGAGGAATTGCGTGCTGCACTGACGCCGCAGGCGCCGGCCAGCATCGCCAAGCCGGGCGCGCAGCAGCGCAGCGGCCTATCCTACGATCAGGCCGAAAAGCTGGCGCAGGCCAAGCGCGACATCCAGGCAGGTCTCGAAGATCTGCAGCGCCAGATGCGCGCCGCCCGGCAGCAATCCGGCGAGAGTGCGCCGCGCGCCAGCGAGCGCGTCGGCAAGGCAGCGCAGGAATTGCAGGAGTCGGACACAGGCTCCCGACTGGCGCGCAGTGCGCTGGAAATCGAGCGCGGCCGCGGGGTGCAGGCCGCGGCGCGCGAAGGCCTGATCAGCGAATCGCTGCAGCAGCTGCAGCAGGGGCTGGAAGAAGCCGCGAGCCTGGCGGGCAACGAGCAGGGCGAGCGGCGCAATGGCGCGCGCAAGGCCAATCCGGATGATCTGCTGGCAGAGCTCGGTGATCTGCGCCGCGCGCTCGAACGCGCCAAGGCACAGGGCATGGCGCAGAACGGACAGAATGGCGGCGATGCCGGTACGCGGTCGCCCGAGGCGCGCAATGGACAGGCCGGACAGAGCGGTGGGCAGACCGGACAGCAGGGCGAAGGAGCTCAAAGCCAATCTGCGCAAGGACAGCAGGGGCAGGGCGGCGCACAGGCTGGCAACCAGGCTGGCAATCAGGGCGGCCCCAACGGTGGCAGGCAGAACGGCGGCATCGGCGGACCGAACAATTTTGGCGGTGGCGCGGACTGGGGCGGCCGGGGCCGCCTGGTGGGCGGCAATTTGAATGTCGGGCAGCTGACGCCCGGCGAACGCGAGGCGCTGCGCGAACAGGGGCAGATTTCCAGCCAGCGCCTGCAGCAGCTGCGCGATCAGCTGGCCGGCGGTCCGCTGGCCGAGGCCGACCTGACTGCGCTGCGTGAGCTCTCGGAGCGGCTGCGTCGTGGCGGCGCCGATCCACTTTCCACGGAATTTCCGCGCATGGATGCCCTGCTGAACCAGCTGGAGCTGGCCGCGCTGAAGGCGCAGAGCAGCACCGCCAAGAACAATCCCACCCGAGCCAACGGTACAGTCGACGATTCGCGTCGCTATCGCGACAATGTCGCCGAGTACTACCGAAAGCTGGGCGGGACGAATGACGAAAAATGATGTTCTAGGGGAACTGGTGTCGCTGCTGGGCGGCGACATCGTGAAGGCGCCGGACGCCTCGCTGCTGGAAAAACACACGCACGATTACTGTGTGCATGGCCGTACTGATGTCGGCGTGCTGGCGCTGGTGTTTCCACGTTCCACCGAACAGGTGTCGCAGACGCTGCGTTATTGCAACGAGCATGGCATTGCCGTGCAGCCGCAGGGCGGATTGACTGGCCTCGCGGGCGGTGCGGTGCCCGTGGGGCCCTGTGTGGTGATCAGCCTGGAACGCATGCGCACGATCAAGGAGATCGACCCAGCCGCGGGCACGATCACGGTCGAGGCGGGCGTGGTGATGGAAGCCGTGCAGAAGGCGGCCGACGCCAACGATCTGTTCTTTCCGCTGGATCTGGGCGGTCGCGGATCCTGCCAGATCGGCGGCAATGTCTCTACCAATGCCGGCGGCAATCGCGTGCTGCGCTATGGCATGGCGCGCGACCTGGTACTCGGTATCGAGGCAGTGCTGGCTGATGGCACCGTCATCGACGCGCTGCGCAAGGTGATCAAGAACAACTCTGGCTACGACCTGAGGCAGCTGTTCATCGGTGCAGAAGGCACGCTGGGCATCATCACTGCAGTGGTGCTGCGGCTGTTCCCCAAGCCGCGCAGCAACTGCACCGGCATCTGTGCCGTGGATGATTATCCCGCCGTGCTCGAACTCCTGAAGCGTGCGCGCAGCGGCTTCGGTGCGACACTCTCGGCCTATGAGGTGATGTGGCCGGATTTCTACCGTCTGGGCACGGTGGCGCTGGGGCGCAAGCCGCCGCTGGAAATCGGCTTCGGCGCCTATGTGCTGATCGAGACCCTGGGCACCGATCCGGATGGCGACCAGTCGCGCTATGAGGCGGTGATCGGCGAGGCCATCGAGGCCGGCATCGTCAAGGACGCCACCATCGCGCAGTCGCAACGTGAGGCCACGGAGCTGTGGGCCGTGCGCGATTCGCCGGGCGAATGGTCCAATGGTGTGCACTGGCCGCAGCTGGGCTTTGATGTGAGCGTGCCCACCGGCGAGATCGGGCCGCTGGCCGTGGAGATCGACACCGAACTGAAGCGTCGCTGGCCAGCACTCTTCGCCGTGTTCTTCGGCCATGTGGCCGATGGCAACCTGCATGTATCGGTGCGCATGTCGGGTCACAGCATTCCAGAGCTGGATATCGAGAACGCGGTCTACGGCATCGTGGCGCAGCGCCATGGTTCCATCTCTGCCGAACATGGCATCGGTTCGCTGAAGATTCCCTTCCTGCATTTCTCGCGCAGCGAGGCCGAGATCGAGCTGATGCGCGCCATCAAGAAGACCATGGATCCCAAGGGCATTCTCAATCCCGGCAAGCTGTTTGCCACCAACGGAGCAAGCCATTGAACGCCATTCATGTCGATCGCCGCACTGTGCTGCGTGGCGCACTGGCCTGCGCCGTGCTGCCTGCCGCGCGCGCCTTTGCGGCCGCGCCGCAAGGATTTTTCGAGCGTCATCACCTGCCCATCGGCCTGCAGCTGTACACAGTGGGCGATGCCATCCGCAGGGATCTGGATGGGTCACTCGAGAAGATCGCGAAGATCGGCTACCACGTGGTGGAGCCCGCCAGTTACCACGGCGTCACGCCGAAGGAGTTGCGCGCGGCGACCGACCGTCACGGCCTGAAATGCACCAGCATCCACATCGGCGCGAAAGCCAGTGCCGACAATCCCGGCCTCGATGGTGACCTGCCGCGCCTGGCTGCCGATCTGCACACGCTGGGTGTAACTGATGTGGTGATGCCGATGTTCGTCACGCCCGATCGCTTCGGCGGGCTGAAGCAGGGTGAAGGCTTCGCAGCCTACATGGGCCGCGTCAGCGCCGGCCTCACGGTCGATGACTGGAAGCGCACTGCGGCCTTCCTGAACGAAAAAGGCGCGAAGCTGCGCGGCGAAGGGCTGCGCCTCGGTTACCACAACCATAATCCGGAATTCGCACCCGTCGGTGGCACCACGGGCCTGGAAGTCCTGCTGTCGGAAACATCACCGGATGCGGTGGTGTTCGAGATGGATGTGGGCTGGGTGGCTGCGGCCGGCGTCGATCCGGTGGCGCTGCTGAAGAAGCATGGCAAGCGCTTCCAGCTCATGCATGTGAAGGATATCGAGGCCAGCACCAGGCCGAACTTCGTGCTGCAGCAGGATCCCACCGAGGTAGGCAGCGGAAGACTCGACTGGCCGCATCTGTTGCCGGCGGCCTTCGAGGCGGGTGTGCGCAAGTTCTACGTGGAGCAGGAGCCGCCATTCAAGATGGATCGCTTCGATGCCATCGAGAAGAGCCGCCGCTTCCTGACGGAATTCGGCGTGGAGCGGATCAAGGCCTGAGGCCTGACCGGGTGAAGCGCCGCCGTCTGCCGCAGCGCTATTTCTTCTTGTTGCCCAGTGCGGAATCGAAGTCGAACTGGCTGTCGGCCTCCGAGGCCTTCGGCGGCACGTACTTGCGCAGATACAGCGCATGGCAGGCATCGCAGCTGGCTCGCAACCTCAGGCTCGCAGTGCGCAGAGGCTTGTCACCCTGCACTGTCGTGAACTCTTTAGCCGCATGCGCGGCCGCCTGTGCCATGGCATAGAAGGAATCGAAACTCGTCCAGATAGCCGGCAGCGCTATGGTCGGCGGTGTGGTGGATTTCGGGTCGTAGAGATTCGTGGTCGGCGGAAACAGGTGCGGCAGCGCGGTGAGCATGGCCGACACCATCTCGGCGTTCTGATGCAGCTGCTCGACATTGCGGACCGGCGTGGTCTGGATGGTGATGGTGTCGATGGGCTGCATCAGCAATTCCATATGCGACATCAGCTCGCCACGGGCGCGGATGACTTCCAGGGGCTTGCTCAGTCCGGTCCACCCTGGTGCGGGAGAAGGGGCTGCAGGAGCGGAAGGCGCGGCCAATGACATAAGCGGCGCGCCAAGGGTCAGTGCAAAGAGTGACGAAGCGAGGAGCTTGTTCATTCCCTCTAGATAGCCCGCAGGGGAGGAAATTGCATCATTCCACCCCGGAATTACGGGTGGATAACGGTTGAGGAACGAGCGGTAACCTGGGCCAGGGCCTGATTAAGCTCACGTACAGGGACTGGGACTCACAGTTTCACGCATCGTGCGAGCTCGCGCAGTGCGCTGGAGTCGCTTTCAGAAGATGGAACCTTGATTGCCAGGAAATGCCGTATTAAAGGATGTTAATAAAACACAGTTGCCCAATCTGGCGCGAATGACGCGACAATGCCTTGTATCCGCGTGCGGACGAAATCGACGGAGATCACAGATGAAACCTCAGACTCTTTCATTGCTGCTTTTGCCCCTGGCAGTGGCCGCGACGGCTGTGGCCTATTCCCACAATGCCATCTGCAGCTGCTTCGAAAACGACAACGGCACCATCACCTGTGAGGGCGGTTTCAGCGATGGTGGCAAGGCCGCCGGGGTGCCTCTGCGCGTATTCGACCAGGGTGGCAAGGTGCTGATCGATGGCAAGATGACCAAGGACAGCAACTTCACCTTCCCAAAGCCCAAGGTTCCCTTCCGCGTGGAATTCAATGCGGGCGAGGGGCACATCGTCACCATCGATGGACGCGACATTGAGAAGTAATTCGCTGCGGCGCGGCGTGGGCCGCGCCTCGAAGATAGTAGCTGGCGCATTGCTGACAGGCCTCGCAAGTGGTGCCGCCTACGCCCATTTCCAGCTGCTCTACACGCCCGAGGCTGCGTTGAAGGAAGCCGGCGCGATTCCGCTGGCGCTGGTGTTTTCGCATCCCTTCGAAAGCGGCTTCACGATGAACATGGGAAAGCCCGAGGCTTTCTACGTCGTAAGCCAGCGAGGTGATGCGGAGAAGAAGACCACCGACCTGATGCAGTACCTGGAACCCATTCAGTGGGCCGGCCAGGACAGCAAGGGAGCTGCCTACGTAGCCAAGCCACCCCGCAGCGTTACGCGCTCATTGGGCGACTACACCTATGTGCTGAAGCCCGCGCCGTACTATGAGAAGAGCGAAGACAAGTACATCCAGCAGATCACCAAGACCATGGTCAACATCGGTGGCCTGCCTGGTGCGTGGGATGAACCACTGGGTCTGCCAGTGGAGGTCGTGCCGCTGGACAAGCCCTATGCGAACTGGGTGGGAGGCGTGTTCCGCGCAGTGATCCTGTCGGGCGGCAAGCCAGTGCCGCATGCCGAGATCGAGGTCGAATACCTCAATCACGAACCGCAGATCGACGCGCATAAATTCGCCGACGAGGCGAAGGCTACTGCGCCGCAGGATGCCTTCACGACATTGAGCGTTCGCGCCGATGCCGCCGGGCAGGTGATCATCGGCCTGCCCAAGGCGGGTTGGTGGGGCATCGCCGCGCTCGATCTGCGCGGTGACAAATCGAAATTCCAGGGCAAGCATCTGTCGCTGGATGCGGTGTTGTGGCTCAAGGCCACGGACATGACCAAGTAGCCTGGATGACTGCCGCGACTCTACAACTGGTGCGACCCGCGGGTGCCCGCTACGAGGGCCTGCTGATGCTGGTCGCCACGGCCGTGGTGATCGGGGTGCTGGCGCTGTATGTGCGCGAGCTGGGCCGGCATGAATCGAAAGAACCGATCTATGAGTGGCAGGTCAGCGCCTTCGACACACTGACCGGCGCCGACCAGGCCATCTACAACGCGCTGTTCACCGCCAAGGACGACATCCCATACATCTACGACGACATCAACATCAACACGCCCGACAACGCGGTGTTCCGCTGGCCCAGCCTGCAGGATCTGCAGGCTGCGGAGCTGCCTCCGTTTCTCAAGGACCGAAGCTGGGAGCAGAACGGTTCGCTGAAGTGGACGTTGTTCGAGCCGTTGGCGAAGGGCGAGATGCAGGGCTCGACGATGTACCTGGGCACCGATGGCACCCATCCCGAACAGGGCTCATTCCTGCTGGTGATCGGCCACACCCATGCGGGTGTGCAGAACAAGAACGCCATCGCCATCTGGTGGAGCAAGAAGAACCATGTCCTTATGCCGCAGAGCGGTTTTCGCGACGGGCTGATCCTGCAGGGATGGCGGGAAGTGGTGCCGCACAATGGCGCGCAGGAGGTCAAACGAATCTTCGGCGACGATGCGGGTGACGGCAAGGCTGTCGATGACACCAGCAACGATCAGAGTAGCGATCAGAATGTGGCCGACAAGGCCGTTGAAGACTTATCCGGGACTAAATAGATGCTGTCACCACTGCGTACCCTGTTGAAACTGCCCTTCCTTTCGCTGCTCGCGGCAATGCTGCTGGGCAGCCAGGTGGCCGACGCGGCCGCGGCCAGGCTGAAGGTGGGCATCACGCTGCATCCTTACTACAGCTTCGTCGCGAACATCGTCGGTGATCGAGCTGACATCGTGCCGCTCATCGACTCCGAGGCCAATCCGCATGGCTATGCGCCGCAACCGGCCGACATGGTACGGATGATGTCGATGGATGTGCTGGTGGTGAATGGCATCGGCCACGACACCTGGGCCTTCGAGATCCTCGATGCGGCCGGCATGCGCAAGAAGCTCAAGCTCATCTACGCCAACGATGGTGTGTCGCTGATTCCGGTCGCCGGCGCTGCCACCGGCGAGAAGGTGGTGAATCCGCACACCTTCATCTCGACCACGGCGGCGATCCAGCAGGTGTACACCATCGCACGCAAGCTGGGTGAGATGGACGCCGCCAATGCCACGTACTTCCGCGACAACGCGCGCAAATATGCGCTGCAGATCCGCAAGCTGCGCGCGGAGTTCGACGCCAAGATCACCGGCGCGGATCTGTCGAAGTTCCGCTGCGCCACCATGCACAGCGGCTATGACTACATCCTGCAGGAGCTTGGACTGCAGGTCACAGCGGTGATCGAGCCGCGCCATGGCGTGGAGCCGACGGCACGGCAGCTGGCCGAGACCATCGATCGCATCAAGGCGGCGAAGGTCAACGTGCTGTTCGCCGAGAAGTATTTCGCCAGCAAGCTGTCGGATACCATCCGCCAGGCCACGGGAGTGCGCATGTACTCCATCTCGCACATCAGCAGCGGTCCATACACGCCCGGCAAGTTCGTCGATGAGATGCGCGAGAACCTGAATACGCTGGCGCAGGCCATCAACGACACCAGCAAGGGCGCCTGAGTCGCGATCCAATTCATGCAAGGACCTTCGATAGAATTCGCCGACGTCGGGCTGGCGCTCGGCAATACCACCATCCTGGAAGGCGTGAACTTCACCGTTCGCGCAGGCACCGTCCACTGCATCGTCGGCGCCAATGGCGGTGGCAAGACCTCGCTGGTGCGCTCCATGGTTGGCCAGATGCCGCATTCCGGGCGCATCACCATCCAGTGGCAGCAGGGTCGCGTCATCGGCTACGTGCCGCAGACGCTGGACTTTGACAAGAGCCTGCCCATCACCGTGAGCGATTTCATGGCGATGACCTGCCAGCGGCGGCCGGTGTTTCTGGGCGTCGCCAGGTCGCGCCGCAAGATGATCGATGACGCGCTGGAACGCATGGGTCTCAGCGGCAAGCTGAAGTCAAAACTCGGCAGCCTTTCGGGTGGCGAGCGCCAGCGTGTGCTGTTCGCGCAGGCGCTGATCCCGGAGCCGTCGCTGCTGGTGCTCGACGAGCCCACAACCGGACTCGACCTGTCGGGGAAGGAATTGCTCGAGCGCGCCGTGAAGGAGTTCGCCGCGGGCGGTGGCACCGTGGTGTGGATCAATCACGACATCGTGCAGGTCGGCGAGCTCGCCGATGCACTCACCTACATCAACCGCACGGTGCTGCTGAACGGGCCGCCGCGTGAGGTGCTGGCCACCGGAATGGCTGCCCAGTTGTTTCCCACCCTCAACCTGCGTTCGCGTGAGGCGGTTTCCGCATGAGCTCCCTGTATGAAGTCGTGCGGCAGTACATCATCGGTCTGGCCAATGCCGGAGTGATTCACTACACCTTCAGCTACGCATTCGTCGTCAATGCGTTCCTGTGCTCGATCGTGGTAGGACCACTGCTTGGCGGTATCGGCACCATGGTGGTCGCCAAGCGCATGGCCTTCTTCTCGCAGGCCGTCGGCAATGCGGCGCTGACCGGCGTGGCCATCGGCGTGATCATCGGCGAGTCGTACACCGCTCCCTACATGTCGATGTTCAGCTTCTGCCTGCTGTTCGGACTGTTCCTGAACTTCTCGCGCAACCGCACGAAGATGTCTTCGGACACGCTGATCGGCGTGTTCCTGTCGATCTCGCTGGCCATCGGCGCCACGGCGCTGCTGTGGGTATCGGCCAAGGTCAATACGCACATTCTCGACACGGTGATGTTCGGGTCCATCCTCACTGTGAACGACACCGACATGTCGGTGCTGCTGGCGACGACGCTGCTCACCGCCGCGACAGCGCTGCCCCTGTTCAACCAGATGCTGCTGGCGAGCCTGAATCCGAGCCTCGCGCATGTGCGTGGCATCAAGGTGCACCTGCTCGAGTATGTTTTCGTTCTGCTCATCACCATTCTCACGGTGGCCTGCGTGAAGATCATCGGCGCGGTGCTGGTCGAGGCATTGCTGCTGATACCCGCCGCGGCATCGAGAAACCTCAATCGCTCGATTCGCGGCTTCGTGCTGTGGAGCATCGTGTTCTCCACCGTCAGCTGCCTGGTCGGCGTCTATGCGCCGTTGCGCTTCGACCTGCCTGTGCCGTCGGGAGGTGCGATCATCCTCACCGGCGCGGCGATCTTCATCGTGACCATGATCATTCGCATGACTGTTCCCCGTTATCGCGAGGCTGCAATATGAACCCGCGCCGCACCTGCGTCCCCGCATTGGCCGTGCTCGCTCTTGCTGCCTGCCTCTCCGCGCTGCCTGCGCTACAGGCACGAGCCGCCGAGGCGAGCGGTCCGATCGTGCTCACCGGCATCCAGGCCACCTACTCGCTGACCGTCGCGCTCACTGCAGGCACGCCCATCAAGGTGGAGAACATCCCGGCCGATGGGCGGCAGTTGTCACTGCAGAAGGATTACATCTCGCGCCGCGCCGAAGCGCTGGCATCCAAGTTCACCGCGGCGACTGCCGTTGTGACAATGACCAATGCGCTGCCCGGTGATCCGCTGTACCGCTTTGCCCGCAATGCCAATGTCCGCATCGTGGACATCGAGGCAGGGCTGCCGTGGTCGCTGGATGCCCCCGGCGTTGCGCTTGCCGATTCGCCGGTTTCCAATGCCGCCTGGGGAAAGGATGCCGACGCTGTCGAAAGCGCCACAGCACCTTACTTCTGGCTCAGCGTGTCCAATGCCATCCGCATGAGCGACAACATCGCCGCAGACCTGAAGGCGTTGTTCCCGGAATCCGCACCCATCATCAGCAAGAATCTCGACGGCCTGAAGCGCTCACTGCTCAAGCTGCGCGGCGACTATCAGGATCGGCTCATCGAGGCCGGTGACGTGGTGTACGCGCTGACTGGAGATTTCGTCTACCTGACCAATGACATGGGACTGCTGGTGGATGGCTATTTCATCAAGCAGGACGTGCGCTGGACCAAGGCGGATCTGGCGGGGCTGACCAAGCACCTGCGTGACGCGCACATCAAGGTGGTGCTGCACAAGTGGATGCCCAGCGATGCCATCCAGAAGGCCATCAGTGATGGTGGCGCCAAGCTGGTGGTGCTGGATGCGGGCGATCCGGGCGTGGCCGTGAATGGCACGCTGCCTGCAGATGGCCTGCAGCAATTGCTGCACAAGAATCTGGAAGCGGTGCTGGTGGCGCTGAAAGCGCCCTGAGAACGCGCCGACAGCGCTGACGCCCGAGCTAGGACAGATCGGCAGGATCTCCCAGCCGTGCATTCAGTGCGACGGCTTCCGTCACCAGCTGCCGCACTACGACGCCTGCGATCTTGTCGCCTTCCTGCAGCTGCAGCGTGGCCATCTCGTACTTGCCACCCGGCTTCAGCCGGGGCTCGATGTGGCGCAGGCTCTGCCCGCGCCAGAATCCGAACAGCACACGTTCGGACTCCGCGCGGATCAGGCACACGGGACCATTGGCGGAGTAGACCAGATGTCCCCACTTCATGCGTTCCTCAAGCGGTGCGGCGGCGCGTACCGCGCGACGCAGGGAGGTGGCGAGGGACTTGGTCCAGCCTTTCAGTGAAGCGAGATACGCCGCGGGACTCGCCGCGTTCTGCATGCTGCTCTTGCGCGCGCTGACTTCCCTGGCGCCGCCGGCCTTGGCTTTGCCAGTGCGGGAAATGGCGTGCTGCGCACTTCGCTTCATGGTCTTGATGAAGTCCGCCTTGCGAAAGCGCAGCGCCGACCAGTCTTCATCGATGGCAATCATGCGCACCGGCTCGTAGCCCAGTGCACCCAGGGGTTGCCAGCCACCATCGCGATGCAGCTCGGATTTGTAGCGCTTGGATGAACCCTTGGGATAGGCAACCCAGACCGCCGCGTCGCCAGTCGCATGTTTGCCGATGCTGGCCGCGTAGCGCTTCAATTGCGCCGGCGTAGTCATGAAGGCCAGAGAAAAGGTGGCGGGCCCGCTGAACTTTCGCTGTATGCGTACACCTTTCAAGGCCTTCAGCTCTGCTCCAAAGCTGTCGGGCGCGTCGAGGATGACGACGTCCTGCTGGTCTTTGAGCTGCAGCTTCCCGAACAC
>DATNCK010000026.1:0-5025 GCA_035571575.1 Steroidobacteraceae bacterium
GTCCAGGCCGCGGTCAGGCGCTGCACATTGTCGGGGGTGATGGCTTCGTGGTTGCTGCGTGCGACAGCGGCCAGCGGGATCAGGCAGAGCAGGGCGGAAAACTGTTTCATGGCTGCAACTTCGCTCACCTGAAGCCCGAAAAACCAGCGCAAGGTGACGGATGGACGCCGCGCAGTGACGGATAGCGGTCGGCTGTGACCAATGCTGTCTAGAATTCGGTGTGTCCGAGGAAATCTCCACGCTTGACCGATATCTGCGACACCGGCGGGCATGGGAGGCGCTGTTCTGGACGGTGGGACTGCTGGCCAGCGCAGTCGCCAGCAGCCTGGTGGCCTGGATGGAAATCCAGCGCGGCAGCATGCACCACGCCTGGTGGGAACCGGTGCTGTGGGAGTTCTCCAGTGTGCTGACGCTGCTGGTGCTCGTGATGCCGCTGGTCGCCTTCGAGCGCCGCTTTCCGTTTGCATTGGCCACCTGGCGCCGCGTGCTGCCCTGGCATGTGCTCGGTCTGCTGCTGTTCTGCATCGCCCATGTGCTGGGAATGGTGGGGCTGCGGTACATCGTCTACGGAGCGGCCGGCATGTCATACGACTACGGCAACTGGCCGCGCCAGATCGCCTACGAATTCCTCAAAGACTGGAAGACCTACGTCATCTTCCTGCTGATCATTCATTTCTACCGTCTGTTGCTGCTGCGCCTGCAGGGCGAGGCGCGACTGCTGGCCGCACCGGATACCGGCGCGCCGGTGGAAGCCATCGAGCGCCCCGAGCGCTTCCTGGTGCGCAAGCTCGGCGCGGAGTTCCTGGTGCCTGCGCGAGAGATCGAGTGGCTGGAAGCATCGGAAAACTACGTGAACCTGCATGTGCGTGGCCGCGTGTATCCACTGCGCTCGACGATGACGGCCATCCAGGAGCGCCTCGATCCGCAGCGCTTCGTGCGCGTGCATCGCAGCCACATCGTCAATCTGGATTTCCTTGAGCAGATCGAGCCGCTGGATACGGGCGATGCCCGGCTGCTGCTGAAGGATGGCAGCCGCATTCCCTGCAGCCGGCGCTATCGACCGGCGCTGCGGCCGGCCTGAAAGAATCCGAATCCGCCAGTTGTCGATTCCGCCAGGGCCCGTTCGTCGTCTCCATAGAACCCGCAGGAAGGGTTCAGAACCAACTCATAAAAGGAGACCGTCATGGGCCGTGTCAGCACCTATTTGAACTTCCCCGGAAACACTGAAGCCGCTTTCGAATTCTATCGTTCCGTATTTGAAACAAAGTTCGATGGCGAGATCCGCCGAATGGGGGAGGTGCCTTCAGCTCCGGGCCAACCGTCCATGCCGGAATCAGCGAAGAAACTGGTGCTTCACGTGGCACTGCCAATCCTCGGTGGGCACGTGCTGATGGGCACAGATGCGGTGGAGGGCATGGGCTTCAATCGGGTGGCGGGCACCAATTTCTCGCTCAACCTGCAACCTGATACGCGCGCCGAAACCGACAAGTTGTTCCAGCGCCTGGCTGTGGGCGGGAAAGTACAGATGCCGCTGATGGAGATGTTCTGGGGCGACTACTTCGGCAGCCTCACCGACCAGTTCGGCATCCAGTGGATGTTCAACTGCGCCAGCAAGACCTGAAGCGCAATCGAGAAGGAGATCGACATGGCTGGAAATACCGTTCGCCTGCACCGCGTGCTGGCCACCAAACCCGAGAAGGTCTACCGCGCGTTTCTGGATCCGGACGCGCTGGCCCGCTGGCTGCCACCCAATGGCTTCACCGGCCACATGCATTCCCACGAGGCGAAGGTGGGCGGCAAGCATCGTATGTCGTTCACCAACTTCACCACGGGCAAAGCCGAGTTCTTCGGCGGCGAATACCTGGAGCTGGTGCCCAACGAGCGCCTGGTCTACACCGATCGCTTCGATGACCCGAACCTGCCCGGCACGATGAAGGTGACTGTCACTCTGAAGCCCTGCGTAGTGGGCACGGAAGTGAACATCGTGCAGGAGGGTGTACCGGAAGTGATTCCGCTGGAAGGCTGCTACCTTGGATGGCAGGAATCCCTGCTCAATCTGGCGCGGCTCGTCGAGCCTGAAATTCCAGGGTAGGACTAGCGGCCGGACTTGTGCGCACCGGGATGGTTGGTGGTTGCGGCCAGTACGCCAAGCCCGGCGTACATGGCCGCCGCCGCATAGCGGCCGGCCTTCAGCCCGCGGGCATTGGCGCTGAATTTCGCGGCTATGCCGCGCGAGAGCATCACGTACGTCGAATCCGACACGGCGGCGATGGCCACGAAAATGGCGCTGAGCAGCAGCGCCTGCCTGGTGAAATGCTGTGGCGAATCGATGAACTGCGGCAGCAACGCCGCGTAGAACAGCGCCGTCTTGGGGTTGAGGATGGCGACGATCACGCCGTCGCGGAACACCTTGCGGGGCTGCACTGGCTGCAGTGTGGCAGCGCTGGCGGGCGCTTCGTTCCGGCGCAGCATCTGGAAGGCCAGATAGAAGAGGTAGGCCGCGCCCAGGTATTTCAGCGCTGCATACAGGAGCGCGGATGTCGCCAGTACAGCCGCCAGGCCGAGCGATGCGGCCGCGGCATTCATGATGTTGCCCACCGCGATGCCACCCACCGAAGCGAAGCCCGCGCTGCGTCCCTGCGAAAGGCTGCGCGTGACGATGTAGATCACGCCCGGCCCCGGTGTTACGGCCAGCACCACGGACGCACCGATGAAGGTGGCTAGCAACGGCCAGGCAGGCAGAAAGTGATGCATGGCGCGAAGATATCAGGACAGGGTCTGGCGCGCGCGCTCCAGCAATAGCTGCTTTTCCCGCTGGTTTTGCGCGAGTGTGGCGGCGCGCTCGAACTCCGCGCGGGCTTCGGTAAGTCGCCCCAGTGTCACCAGCAGATCGCCGCGCACAGCGGGCAGCAGGTGGTAATCCTTCAACGTGCCTTCGTCGACGATGTCGTCCACCAGCGGCAAAGCGGTGGCGGCGCCCTCGGCACGACTCACCGCCACCGCGCGATTCAGCGCCACGATGGGCGAGGGCATGATGGTCAGCAGCGCATCGTAGGCGGCCACGATGCCGCGCCAATTGGTGTCTTCGGCGCGGCGCGCGCGGGCGTGACAGGCGGCGATTTCGGCCTGCAGTTCATAGGGGCCGGGCTCGCCGGGCAAGGCACGCGCCGTTTCCAGCGCAGTTAGCGCGCGGCCGATCAGCAACCAGTCCCAGCGCGCGCGATCCTGATCCATCAGCAGTATGGGTCTGCCCTGCGCATCAGCCCGTGCGCGCAGCCGTGATGCCTGTAATTCCAGCAGCGCCAGCAGTCCATGCACTTCACGCTGTTGCGGCGCGAGCTGCGCCAGCATACGCGCCAGACGCATGGCCTCCTCGCACAGCGCTGGACGCATGAGGTCATCGCCAGCGGTAGCCGTATGGCCCTCGTTGAAGATGAGGTAGATCACTTCCAGCACTGCAGCCAGCCGCGACTCCAGTTCCTCGCCGCGCGGCACTTCGAAGGGCACGTTGGCATTGGTCAACGTGCGCTTGGCCCGCACGATGCGCTGCGCGATGGTGGGTTCGCTCTGTACGAAGGCGCGCGCGATTTCCGGGGTGGAGAGGCCGGCCAGCAGCTTCAGGGTAAGGGCCACCTGCGCCTCCCGCGCCAGCACCGGATGGCAGGCCGTGAACATCAGTCGCAGCAGGTCATCGCCGATGTCCTGATCATCCAGCGTGTCACTGGCATCGGGGGTGAGATGTTCGCCCAGTGCGTCGGCATCGGCGCCGAGGGCTTCCTGCTTGCGCCGGTGCAGCGCGGCCTGGCGTATGCGATCCAGCGCCTTGTTCTTTGCGGTGGTCATCAGCCAGGCGGCAGGGTTGTCGGGCAAGCCTTCGGCTGGCCAGTGCTCGAGCGCGGCCACCAGCGCATCCTGCGCCAGTTCCTCTGCCACGCCGACGTCGCGCACGATGCGCGCGACGGCGGCAATGATGCGGGCCGATTCGATGCGCCAGACCGCATCGACGGTGCGATGCAGTTCACCGGTGGCAGCGCGAGACCTCAGGTTTTCTTCCCTTCGATCTCGGCGCGCAGCCGCTCTTCCTGCTGCTGCAGCTCGGGCGTGAAGGCCTCGCCGAAGTCAGCGGCCTCGAAAACGGGACGGATTTCGATATCCGAGTCGCTGAGCATGGGGTTGGGGCAGCGGCGCACCCATTCCACCGCTTCTTCCATCGAGCGCACCTGCCACATCCAGTAGCCGGCGACCAGTTCCCTGGTTTCGGCGAAGGGGCCGTCGATGACGGTGCGGTTCTTGCCGGAAAAGTGCACGCGCTTGGCGCGCGAAGTGGGATGCAGGCCTTCGCCGGCAAGCATGATGCCGGCCTTGACCAGCTCCTCGTTGTAACGGCCCATCTCCGTCATGAGCTGCTCGGTGGGCATCACGCCGGCTTCGGATTCCTTGGTGGCTTTGACCATGACCATCACGCGCATGTCGTTCTCCTTGATATGTAAAGGGCGCCATCTGGCGTCCATACCCTTACGACGAGTGAGGCCAGGCGATTTCGACAGCCCAATCTTGAGAAGGCCAAGAATGGCCGCGCGGCTACAATCCCGCAACCGCCCCTTTTGGCTGCCGCCGGAGCCCGCATGCAATACCTGCTGCTCGTCTACATCGACCCTGCCCTGATGGAGAAGGTGCCAGCGGAAACCTTCAATACGGAGATGCGTCAGTGCCTGCAGCATTCCGATGAATTGACGCAGCAGGGCAAGTTGAAGGCCTTCCAGCAGCTGGAGCCGCCGGCCACGGCCAAGGCGGTGCGGACGCGCCAGGGCAGGACCAGCATCGTGGATGGTCCTTTTGCGGAAACCAAGGAAGTGCTGGCCGGCTTCAATCTTGTAGAAGCAGCCTCGATGGAGGAGGCGCTGCGGATGGCAGAGGATCTGCCGTGGAAGCAGTACGGCTGCATCGAGGTGCGGCCTCTGGCCGATATCGACGCGATGCGCCAGCGCGTTGGTGCCTGAATCGCTCGGAAATGGTGGCGGTTGG
>DATNCK010000027.1:0-5561 GCA_035571575.1 Steroidobacteraceae bacterium
AACAGCGCGCCGGCGGTGTTCATTTCCGGACACTCTCGCGGCGACATTCACTACTGCTGGCTGTACAAGTACCTGTTCGCATGGCGTTTTTTGTGGTGCCTCCGTCACCCTACACTACCCGACATGGATGTCGCGGTGAACCCGCTGCCGCAGGTCGAAGCCATGGATCGTCCGCTGGTGCAGCCGTGGTGGCGCAGATCGCGGTGGCGGCGGCTGCTCATCACTGGCTTCGCCCTGCTGTTGCTGTCGCTCATGGTCGCCGCGCTGTTGCGACCGGCACAGCGCAGTCTGCGCCTCCCATTGGTCAGCGCCACACTCGCTACCGTGGAGCAAGCTGTGTATCACGACTTCCTGCCATTGCGCGGCGAGGTGGTACCGCGTGACACCGTCTATCTCGATGCGCTGGAAGGTGGACGTGTGGACCGCGTGCTCGTGCAGGCCGGTGATCGAGTGATGCAGGGCCAGCCGCTCATCGAGTTCAGCAATACCGCACTGGAACTGGAGGTACTGGACCGGGAGAGCGGACTGGTGCAGTCGATCACCCAACTGCGAACCTTCGAGACGCAGCTCGAGCAGAACCGCGCGGCCAACGAGCGGTTGATGTCTGATGCCGTGTATGACGTCACGCGCCTGCAGCGCGCACTGACCCGGCGCGAGCAACTGATCGCCGCGCACCTGGTATCGGCCGAGGAGCGGGATCAGCTGCAGGACCAGCTCGACAGCGCCGTGCGCAAACGCGACATGCAGCGCGACAGCAATAGCCGGCAGGAGACACTGCGCCTGCAGCAGCTGCCGCAGGTGAAAGAGCAGATGGCCAAGCTCCAGGAGAGCCTTTCCATCACCCATGCCAAGCTGCACAACCTGACCGTGCGGGCGCCGGTGGCCGGCTTGGTCACGGCCATGGCGCTGACCATCGGCGAGAGCCGCAACCGCGGCGAGCGGCTCGCCGAGATCACGCCGGATACCGGCTTCAAACTTTCCGCCACGGTGGATGAGTACTATCTAGGTCGCATCCATGCAGGGCAGATCGCGCACATCGAGTACACCGACGCGCAGTGGGCGTTGAAGGTCACACGCGTATATCCGCAGGTCAAAAGCGGCGGCTTCGTAGTCGATCTCACGTTCGACGGCACCCCACCCCAGGGCCTGCTGCGTGGTCAATCACTGCAGGGAACTCTATCTCTGGGCGAAGATCAACCCGGCCTGGTGTTGGCCAGCGGCGCCTTCCTGGAGCGCAGCGGCGGCGACTGGGTCTTCGTAGTGAATGCCGACGGCAGGACGGCGCTGCGTCGACGCGTCCGGCTGGGCCGACGCAACGCCCAGCAGGTCGAGGTAGTCGCAGGGCTGAGGGCCGGCGAGCGAGTCATCGTCTCCGACTACGGCAGCTTCGAACGCATTGATCGTATCTATCTCGAATAGGGCCACACATGCTGAAATTGCAGGACGTGCGCAAGATCTACCGCACCGCTGAAGTCGAGACCCACGCCCTCGGCGGCGTGTCATTCGAGGTGCGGGCCGGCGAGTTCGTCGCCATCATGGGACCATCGGGATGCGGCAAATCGACGCTGCTGAACATTCTCGGGTTGCTCGACAGCCCGGACGATGGGCATTACTGGTTCTTCGGCGAAGATGTGGCGCGCCATGGAGAGAAGCAGCTCACCGCGCTGCGTCGCGGCGGCGTCGGCTTCGTGTTCCAGAGCTTCAATCTTGTAGACGATCTGAACGTGCGGGAGAACGTAGAGGTTTCCCTGCTCTATCGCGGCATGTCTGGCAGCGAACGCCAACGACGCGTGGCCCATGCACTGGAGCGCGTTGGTCTCGCGCACCGCGCCCGCCATCTGCCCAGCCAGCTCTCCGGCGGCCAGCAACAGCGCGTGGCCATCGCCCGCGCACTGGTGGGCGAACCGAAACTCATTCTCGCCGATGAGCCCACGGGGAACCTGGATACGGAGAACGGCACCGCCGTGATGCAGATGCTCGCCGAGATCAATCGCGCTGGCACCACAGTGGTAATGGTCACGCACTCACTGACGCACGCTGCGCTTGCCCAACGCACCGTGCGAGTGCTCGACGGCCAGCTGGTCAGCGAAACGCTGCTGGCAGCCTGAGTTCAGGAAGACCATGTTGCGCAACATGCTCGCCGCCGCGCTGCGCCACCTCGCCCGCGGCAAGCTCTACGCCACGATTGCCGTGTCGGGTCTCGCGGTCGGTCTGTGCTGCGCGCTGCTCGCAGCGCTGTATATCCGCAGCGAGTACAGCTACGACCATTTCGTGCCCGGATATCAGAATGTCTACTTGACGACACTGACGATCAACATCAGCGGCCGGCCGTCATTCCACATACCTGACACGCCAGCGCAGATGGCCGGCTTCATGAAAGAGAAATTCCCGCAGATCACGTCGGTCACGCGGATGGTGCTGGAGCGCGGCGACGTCCAGACGCGTGCTGGCAACGTCGAGCGAATGTTACCCCTCTATTCTGTAGATCCCTCGTTCTTTGCAACCCTGCCCCTGAAAGTCATCGCAGGTGATGCCGCATCTGTCGCCCAGCCGGAGCGGCTGATGATGACCCGGGAGGATGCACGGACTTTTTTCGGTGACGCCAATCCCCTGGGCAGGACATTGACCATCCTGCTGTCAGATGGCACCCGGCACACGGTGACGGTCGGCGCGCTGCTCGAGGAAATACCGCAGAACCGCACTCAGCTGCAGGCGCGCCTCTTCATTTCGGGTGTCACGGCCTGGACCCATCTGGCCAAACTGGACCGCAGGCTTATCCCCATCCGCGGTCTGTCATCGGAAGTCCGGACCTACCTGCGCCTGCGCGCGGGAGCCTCCCCACTGTCCATGCATGCCGACATGCAGAAGATCATCCCGGCTCTCGCAGAGCGCGTGAAACCGCCCGGCGAGAAAGACTCTGAACCCGACGACGAGGCACCCAAAGCCGATCTGGTTCGCATCGATCACGTCCACTTGAATGCCGACATGAATCCCGGCTTCAGCAACCGGATCATGATGGCGGCAGTACTGGGACTGGTTGTGCTCACCATTGCAGTGGTCAACTTCGTGAACCTGCTGACGGCGCGGTCCGGCTTACGATCGCTGGAGGTGGGCATACGCAAGCTGGCAGGTGCCAGGCGCAGCGTGCTGGTGCTGCAATTCCTGGGAGAGGCATTCATCCACGTGGCCATTGCCGTGCTGCTCGCCGCAGCCATGACCGAACTGCTGCTGCCGCATGTCAACTCCTTCCTCGAGGCGGATGCCCGGTTCGAGTACTGGAAGGAGCCGGCTCTGCTGGGATGGATCGCGCTCGGAGCTGCAACCCTCAGCATATTGGCCGGATCATGGCCGGCTCTGGTTCTCTCGTCGCTGCGGCCAGTCAGCTCGATACATGGCGCACGACTGTCACGCAATCGTGGCGGCCTTCTTCGTCAGGTACTGGTGAGCGTGCAGTTCGCGCTGCTCATCGGCCTCGTCATCGCGGCGGGTGTTGTGTACCTGCAACGCCACTACGCCACACAGGCTGCGCTGCGTTTCGATACGGATCAGATGCTCATTCTCGACAGGCGCTGCACGCTGGCGCTGTTGACGGAGCTGCGCAAATTACCCGGTGTGCGCGATGCAGGCTGCTCAGACCAGACGCTGATCGGCGACGGCTGGGGCGCCACCACGGGCAAGACCCGCGAAGGTCAGACCATCACCATCAACATTTCGTGGATCGACGATCGGGTGCTGGGCCTTTACGGCATCAAGCCTCTGGCCGGAAGAATGCTGACGGCCAGCGATTTCGACGCAAGCACTGGCCGTGGCTCCACCAGGTACCTCATCAACGAATCGGCCATGCGCCGCCTGGGCTTCAAATCTCCGGCCGCCGCGCTCGGCCCCTATCCCCTGAACAACCTGCAGGAGATCATCGGTGTGTTGCCGGACTTCTCCATGGGGTTCGTGGATATGCGCATCCAGCCCACCATGTTCTATGCCGACGTGGGGAACTTCTCGCGCACCAACGTCAAGCTGAAGGGCACTGACGTTTCTCCCACACTGGCGGCCATCGACCGGGTCTGGCACGAGACCGGAGGCACCGGGGTGCTGAAACGCTATTTCTATGATGAACACGTACAGCGCATGTATGAGGGGATGCTGCGCGAGGGGCACGCCTTCGGCATCGTCTCCGTGGTAGCCGTCCTGCTCGCCTGCCTGGGGCTGCTGGGCCTGGCCGCCTCGGTGGCAGAACAGCGCACCAAGGAGATCGGTATCCGCAAAGCCATGGGCGCCAACACCAGTGACGTGCTGCGGCTGCTGTTGTGGCAGTTCAGCAAGCCGGTGCTGTGGGCCAACCTTCTTGCCTGGCCTGTGGCGGGATGGGCCATGACACGCTGGCTCGATCACTTTGTGTACCACGTGGATCTGCCACTGTGGCTGTTTCCGACTGCGGCGCTGGCCGCCTTGTTGATCGCGATCGCGACTGTGAGCGCACACTCCCTGCAGGTTGCTCGCGCCAAGCCCGTCGCCGCGCTGCGGCACGAGTGATCTGAATCTCTATCGGGTTTTCCCGGGCGGCAAGTCCAGCCTGGTGACCAGGCCCAGTGCCAACTTTGTATCGGCGGGACGCACCGGAGTGCTCTGGCTTGAGAGCTTCAGGTCAGGAAAACGTAGTCGGGGCCCGTTCCTTGGTCAGCGCTGTCATTGCCCGATTTTGTTCTGTGCTGGCGCGCCACTCAATCTCTGGCGAAGTTGGCAAGACAACCGGGCGGATCCCTTACCCCACTGCGCGCCGATGAAAATAGATCTCGCTTGCCAGCCTGCGCATCGGGCTGGTCGCCAGCAGCAGATCGAATGCCCAGTCGCTCTGCATGTGATCGAACATGAAGCGCAGCGCTCGCTTGAAGTGGAAGCGGGGATAAGTGCGCGCGGCCCACACCCCCGGATCATCGGCACGCCCGGCAAGAAAATCGGCGATGGCATGCCCGGCACGCGAGCCATGCTGAAGCGCCGTGTGAATGCCCCCACCGGTCAGTGGCGATACCATGCCGGCCGCATCGCCAATCAGCAGCGCCCGCGGACGTGAAAGCGGATGCACCAACCCGCCGCAGGGGATGAGCCCGGCGCGCACTGATACAGGCTGACGTTCGCGGAAATCGAATAGCGGCGCTATCTTTGTCAGGAAGCGGTCGAAGGCCGCCACCACGCTCAGCTCGTCGTTGCTGGCCTCGCGCCGCGCGAGCCCCACCTGCGTCACCCCAACTCCGCTCAACACCCAGCCGATGTAACCCGGCATGCAGTGCTTGTCGACGAAACAGTGCAGATGCCCCTCATCATTGATGGGCGCGTCGGCGTATTCGTGTTCGATGCCGGTCAGGAACTGCAGGTTCTGACCCAGTCGCAATGCCCTGGCCACAGTGGAACGTGGGCCGTCGGCGCCAACCAGGATGCGGGTGCGGCCCAACGCATCGCCCAGGTCGTATCCGGCGGGAATGGCGGTGGCGCGCTGGAAGGCACAGTTCCACAGGAATCTCGCGCCGGCCTGTTGAGCGCGGGCGGCAAGCCAGCGCATGAGGCCA
>DATNCK010000028.1:0-10097 GCA_035571575.1 Steroidobacteraceae bacterium
GCAAGGTGGTCTCGGCTGACGAGATCAAGTTCAAGCGCGATGTGGCAGGCCAGGGCGGCGAGGAATTCTCGGCCAGGCGGCAGAAATAGTTCTCAGGCCAGCGCGCGATCCAGTCGCGCCAGCACCCTTTCGCGACCCAGCACGGCCAGCGTGGCGTCGATGGGCGGCGACACTGTGCCGCCGGTGACCGCCACGCGCAGTGGCTGCGCCACCTTGCCCAATCCCAGCGAGCGCGCCTCGGAAAAGACCTGCAGCGCGGCATGCAATGACGCCGTGCTCCACTGGCCGGTCACTGCGAACACGCCCCGCAGTTCCGTGAGCAGCGCCTTGGCCTCCGGAGTGAGATGCTTGGCCACCGCCTTCTCATCCATGACGGGCTCGCGGAAGAAGAACAGGCTGGAAGCAGCCATCTCCTTGATGGTCTTCGCACGCTCGCGCAGCGCCTCGACCACACCGCCGCACAGCGTCTCGTCGGCATCTTTCACGTCGAGGAACGCCAGCTGCTCGCGCAAGGCCTTCACCAGCGTGGCGCGCGGCGCCTTCATGATGTGCTGCTGGTTCAGCCACAGCAGCTTGTCGGGATCAAAGGCAGACGCAGCCTTGCCCACATGGGCAATATCGAAGGCCGCAATCATTTCTTCGCGTGTGAAAATCTCCTGGTCGCCATGCGACCAGCCCAGGCGCACCAGGTAGTTCAGCAGCGCATCGGGCAGGAAGCCTTCCTTCTGGTATTCCAGCACGCTCACCGCGCCGTGACGCTTGGAAAGCTTGGTGCCATCGGCGCCCAGGATCATCGGCACATGCGCATAGGTGGGCGGCGTGGCGCCCAGCGCCTTGAGCATGTTGATCTGGCGCGGCGTGTTGTTCAGGTGATCGTCGCCGCGGATGACATGCGTCACCCCCATGTCGGCGTCATCCACCACCACGCAGAAGTTGTAGGTGGGATTGCCATCGGAACGCTGGATGATCAGGTCATCGAGCTCGGTGTTCTGGAACACGGTGCGGCCGTGCACTAGGTCATCGACCACCACCTCGCCCGCTGTCGGATTCTTGAAGCGGATGACCGGCGTGACGCCTGGCGGCGGAGCTGCGGTACTGTCACGCCAGCGGCCGTCGTAGCGCGGCTTCTCCTTGCGCGCCAGCTGCACCTCGCGCATGGCATCGAGCTCTTCCTTCGAGCAATAACAGCGATAGGCCAGACCCTTCTCGAGCATGTCGGCAATCACAGCGCGATACCGGTCGTAGCGCTGCGTCTGATAGTACGGCCCTTCATCCTCGTTCAGGCCCAGCCAGCGCATGCCTTCCAGGATGACGCTTACGGCTTCATCAGTGGAACGCTCGCGATCGGTATCTTCTACGCGCAGGATGAACTTGCCGCCATGGCGGCGGGCGTACAGCCACGAGAACAGCGCGGTGCGGACACCGCCGATATGCAGCATCCCGGTGGGGCTGGGAGCGAAGCGGGTTACGATGGTCATGGGCCGCGTAGATTAGCCGAACGCGCGATGGGAGTAACATGCAACTGGAACCACGCACCGGGAAATGCATCCCTTGAGTCTCGCCAAACCCGTCATTCTCATCGTTGAGGATGAACCCGGCATCGCCGACACCCTGCAGTTCGCGTTGCGCAAGGAGGGGTTTGACACCCAATGGTGCGAAACCGCCGAATCGGCGCTGCAATCGCTGCGGGCACAGCAGCCAGCGCTCATCGTGCTGGATGTGGGCCTGCCCGACATGAATGGCTTCGACCTGTTCAGAAAGTTGCGACCCATAACCGAAGCAGCGGTGATCTTTCTTACCGCACGCAGCGATGAAATCGATCGTGTGGTCGGTCTCGAGCTGGGTGCCGACGATTACATGTCCAAGCCCTTTCTGCCGCGCGAACTGGTGGCGCGCGTGCGCTCGGTGCTCCGACGCGCCACGCCGCGGGTGGCGACAGGGCCGGCCGCCAAACCTGCGGTGTTCGAAGTCGATGAAGGCCGGCGACAGATCCGTTACTACGGGCAACTGCTCGAGCTGTCGCGCTATGAGTTCGGATTGCTCAAGACCCTGGTCGGCAGTCCCGGCCATGTGTTCAGCCGCGACACATTGCTCGACCTGGTGTGGAATGACCACGGCGCGAGCCTGGATCGCACGGTGGATGCGCATGTGAAGACCCTGCGCGCCAAACTCCGGCAGGTGACGGCCGATCTGGATCCGATCCGCACCTCGCGCGGAGCGGGATACGCGCTGGCTGAAGACCTGCCGCCACAGCGGCCCTGAGGATTCGCGAGAGGTGAACCGACGCAATCGAATATTCGCCGGCATCCTGCTCGCATATCTGGCGGGCGTGGGCCTGCTGATGTGGCGACTGGTCGGCGACATCGCGCCCCGCTACCGGGAATCAGCCGAGGACTCCATGGTGGAGACGGCGCAGCTGCTGGCCACACTCCTCGAACCCACAGCCACCCCGACCGGCCCCTATGTCGATGCCTTCGCGCGCGTGTTCTCGGCGCTGCGCGCAAGGCAATTCGATGCCGAGATCTACGGCGTGAAGAAGCAGCGCGTGGACCTTCGTGCCACGGTGGTGGATGGCCAGGGGCACGTGCTGTTCGATTCGCTGGGGCGGAGCCTGGGCGCGGATTTCTCGCGCTGGCGCGATGTGCGCCTGGCACTGGAGGGCAAGTACGGCGCGCGCACCTCGCGCGACACCGACAGCGATTCCTCATCCGAGGTGATGTACGTCTCGGTACCCATCTTCTATCAGGATCGCATCGTCGGCGCCGTCACGGTCGGCAAGCCTGTGACCAGCCTCGGTCAGTACATGCAGAGCGCGCAGCACAAGACGCTGGTGGCCGGCGTCACGGCAGGCTTCGCGGCGCTGGTATTGATGCTGATCCTGTCGCTGTGGCTGGTGATACCCAGCGGCCTGGTCGCCGACTACCTGCGGCGCGTGCGCATGCAGAGAAGCTGGGATCTGTCCGGCCTGTGGCGCCATCTGATGGAGATGACCGCCACGGCCTACAAGGATGTGCGCGATGCTCTGGAAGGACGCAGCTTCGCGGCCGACTATGCGCAGACGCTGACTCATGAATTGAAGAGTCCCTTGTCGGCGATCCGCGGCGCGGCTGACCTGCTGCAGGAACCCATGGACGATGCCGACCGCAGGCGCTTCCTCGGCAACATCGAGCGCGAGACGCAGCGTATCCACGAACTGGTGGACCGCATGATGCAACTGGCGGCGCTGGAATCGCGTCGCCTGCTCGATGCGCCGCAGACCGTGGATATGCCGACGCTGCTGGAAGAACTGGCCACCAGCGCCGCGGCCAGCGGTGCCGGGCGCGGCATACAGGTGAAGCTCGATGTGTCCGGCCCAGCCGAAGTGCTCGGCGATGCGCTGCTGCTGAAGCAGGCGGTGGGCAACCTGCTGGCCAACGCACTGGACTTCTCGCCATCGGATTCCAGCATCGAGCTCAGTCTCGAGACTTCGGCAAAGGCGGTGACCATCTCCGTCAAGGACCAGGGGCCCGGCATCCCGCACTTTGCCGGCGACAAGGTATTCGAGAAATTCTTCTCGCTCACGCGACCCGGCTCCAGCCGCAAGAGCACCGGTTTGGGACTGACCTTCGTGCGGGAGATTGCGCATCTCCACTATGGCCGGGCCGCCATCCGCAATCGGGAAGAAGGCGGCGCCATCGCCACACTGACTCTGCCGCGGGTACGCACCACCTCCTGACCCGTTCCCGCATCCGCCTCCCGCGGACTTCACACCGACTTCACACAGGCTTCCCACCCCCTTTGCAGGGCGCGCCGAAGCTCTGTCTCACCGCATCCCGCGGTCCGACCGGAGTGAAGGCATGTCATCCCCCCTGGCACAACGACTGTTACTGGCATTCGGGCTGTTGCTGGTGCTCTGCGGGCCAGCCATGGCCGACGACTCCGAGGCCGAGAAGGCGCAGAGCCCCTACTTCTTCGTCAAGAGCACGGACCCGGAGCTGGATCAGCTGCCGCTGAAGTCCACGAAGGTCAGCGCGCAGATCTCGGGCGTGATCGCCAATGTCACGGTGTTGCAGCACTACCGCAACGAAGGACAGAGGCCGATCGAGGCGCGGTATGTATTCCCGGGCTCGACCGGTTCAGCGGTGCACGCGCTTAGCGTGCGCCTCGGCAACCGGGTCATCGAGGCGAAGATCCGCGAGCGCCAGCAGGCGCGCATCGAATACGAACAGGCCAAAACCCAGGGCAGGACCACGGCCCTGCTGGAGCAGGAACGGCCCAATGTGTTTTCGATGAATGTCGCCAACATCATTCCCGGCGATGACGTGGTGGTGGAACTGCACTACACCGAACTGATTGCGCCCACCGACCGCAAGTACCAGTTCGTATTCCCCACCGTCGTGGGTCCGCGGTACGCCGGCGCCGGCACTGCGCCCATCGCGCAAGGTGGCAGCGGCGTGTTTCCCGCGGTTCCGTACCATTCTGCGGGGGTGGCGTCGGCGTCGAAGTTCGAACTCGAAGTGCAGTTCGATTCGCCGCTGGCGGTGACGGATATCGCCTCGGGCACACATGCCATCCAGGTGACTGGCGCCGGGTATCGCCACAGCCATGTGTCTCTCGACACCAGCAAGCCTGGCAATGACCGCGACTTCATCCTCGACTATCGCCTGGCTGCCGACCGCACCGCCACGGGACTCAAGCTGTACCAGGGCCCGGATGAAAACTTCTTCGTCGCGGTGATTGAACCGCCGAAGGTGATCCAGGCCGCCGAAATCAATCCGCGCGACTATGTCTTCGTGGTCGATGTGTCGGGCTCCATGCATGGCTTCCCGCTCGACACGGCCAAGGAGCTGCTGCGCAAGCTGATCGGCAGCCTGCGGCCGACCGATACCTTCAACGTCATGCTGTTCTCGGGCAGCAATCGCGTGTTGCACGAGAACTCGGTGCCCGCCACGCCCGCCAATATCGAGGCCGCGCTGCGGACCATCGACAACCAGCAAGGTGGTGGTGGCACGGAGCTGGTGCCTGCGATCCGGCGCGTGCTGGCACTGCCCAAGGCGCCCGAGCTGTCCCGCTCGATCATCGTGGTGACCGACGGGTATGTGTCCTTCGAGAACGAGGTGTTCGCGCTGGTCCGTCGCAATCTGAACAACGCCAACCTGTTCGCCTTCGGCATCGGCAGTTCGGTGAATCGTCATCTCATGGAAGGCCTGGCACGTGCCGGCCAGGGTGAGTCATTCATCGTCACCAAGCCCTCGGAAGCGCCGCGCCAGGCGGAGCGTCTGCGCCGCATGATCGATGCGCCCGTGCTCACGAATCTCAAGGCCAGCTTCGAGGGCATCGATGCCTATGATGTAGAACCTGCCGTATTGCCTGATGTGCTCGCCGGCCGTCCGGTGGTGATCATGGGCAAGTGGCGCTCCACTTATCGTCGCGTGGCCGCGTCGTTGACCATCAGTGGGCAGAAGGCCGGTGGACCGTGGAAGCAGACTGTGCGCACGGACGATGTCTCCACCGATGCCATCGAGCTGCAGAAACTCTGGGCGCGCAGCCGCATTCGCCAGCTCAGTGACGATGAAGCCCTCACGGGCGGCGGCGAACAGCGCTCCGCCATCACGGACCTGGGACTGAAGTATTCCCTGCTGACCCAGTACACCAGCTTCCTGGCGGTGGATCACTTCGTGCGCCGCGAAGCACCGCTGACCACCGTGAACCAGCCCTCGCCTCTGCCGGCCGGCGTCGAAAACTCGGCCATTGGTGCTGAAGTGCCGAGCACGCCGGAGCCTTCAACCTGGCTGGCGATGGCAGTCGTGCTGGTGCTGCTGCTCGCCGGTGGCTGGCGCGCCCGCGGCGTCGCCCGCCGCATCGTCGGCCGCAATGCGGATCGTGTGATATGAGAACCGTCGTCCATCAGCCCCTGTTCTGGCTGAGCCTGCATGCGCTCGCACTCTGGCCGCAGTGGGTGTGGTACTGGCAGCGGCTGGTGGACGGCTCGGATGAGCCACTGGGAGTCATCGCACTGCTCACGCTGGCGATTCTCGTGGCGCGGCTGGCGCATCGGATGCGGCGTGCGCCGGACCAGCGATGGCTTGTAGCAGCGGGCCTGCTCACCCTCGGTAGCGCGCTGGCATGGCAGGCCACGCCGCTGATGTCGGCACTGGTGGGCGTGCTCGCACTGGCTGCGGGATTGGCGGCCTGGTTGCCCGGCGATGTGCCACGCCTTCCGTACACCGGTTTGCTGGTCCTTTCTCTGCCCCTGTTGTCCTCACTGCAGTTCTACGGCGGCTATCCACTGCGCGTGATCACCGCACAGCTGAGCTGCTGGATCCTGCAACTCACGGGTTTTCTAGCCGAGCGCAGCGGATCCTCGATACAGGTGAGCGGCCATTTGGTGGTCGTCGACGCACCCTGCTCGGGTATCCAGATGGCGTGGATGGCCTATTTTGCGGCCTTTGCTGCGGCAGCCGCGCGTGCCATGCATGACCGGATCCTGCTGCGCCGGCTTCCTCTGGTGGGATTGCTCGTGCTTACGGGCAATACGCTGCGCAACACGATTCTGGTCGCATGGGAGGCGCGAGGCAGCACGCCGGGCGAGTTGTGGCATCAGGCCATCGGCCTGCTGCTGCTCGCCGCAGTCTGCCTGGTGGTGCTGAAGGTGATGAAGCCGGAGGTTTCGCGTGGCATTGCGATTCGCGCCTGAGCTGGCTGCTGCGCGGGCCTCCAGATGGAGACTGGCGCTGCTGCTGGTGTTGATCACCAGTGCCGCACTGCCCTTCGTGACCGGCCAGGCCAGTCAGGGAGAACCGCCGTTGCGCGCGCAGCACGAATGGCCGCTCGAATTCGACGGACAACCGCTGCGCCCGCTGGCACTGAGTGCGGTCGAACAGCGCTTCGCCGAGCAATTCCCCGGTCGCATCGGTCGGTTCAGTTCAACGGATGGCGCAATCACACTGCGAATCGCCGAACGTCCCACGCGCATGCTGCATCCCGCGACCGACTGCTATCGGGGACTGGGCTATCGCATCCGCGACACCCGTCTCGAACGGGACGCGAAGTCGCAGCTGTGGCGCTGCTTCACGGCCTGGCGCGACGGCAAAGCGGTACGCGTCTGTGAGCGCATCGAGGCCGGCAATGGCGAGGCCTTCACCGACACCTCGGCGTGGTACTGGGCCGCGGCGCTGGGACGCTCCAAAGGCCCATGGCTGGCGGTCACCAAGGCACGGCAGATAAACCTATGAAGAATCCATCCCGCAGAAAGTGGTACGCACCGCTGTTGATCGCCCTGGGTGCCGCCTTGCTGCTGATCTCGTTCGCGGCCATTGCACTATTGGTGTGGCTTCGGCCTGCTGCGCAGGATTGGCAGCAGAGTCTGCGCCTGGGTCCGATCACTTTGGATGTCGGCATCGAAAAGCTCATCCGTCTGGGCTCGCGGCACGAAGTCGCTGCACTCCTCGACGGTCGCAGCCTGCGCACCTCGACAGGCATCTGGCGTATCAGCGCCACGCAGGAGGCGAGCGAACTGATCTGCGAGCGCTGTCAGCTGACCCTGCCCGCGATCGGGCCTGCGCCACTGCGACTGGAGCGCGTGTCCCTCACCTTCGCTCGCAGTCACTCCGGCTACTCCGGCTCGCTGCGACTTCGCGCAGAACAGCGTGAAATCGCGGTGCCGTGGACAGCCGCGGTGAATTCACGCGGAGCAGACATAGACATCCGTGGTGCAGCGCTGCCGATGGCCGATGTAGTCGCGGTGCTGGGTCACGATCTGCCGGAAGTGCGCATCGCCCGCGTCACTGGCCTGCTCTCTCTGCAGATGCACCTGCACCTTCCGCACCGTCAGGTGGAAGCCCAATGGACCGCAGCGGGATTCCACGTCGCCGGACTGGGCACGGAACGATTGTTGAATGCCGCATTGCCGGAGCGCTGCGGGGGCTCATCGCAGCGCCCGATCTCCGGCTGGCTGCCGCTGGCCGTCATTGCCGCCGAGGATCAGACCTTCCGCTCTCATCCCGGCTATGACGCCAGGCAGATCAGCGCCGCGCTTCATCGCAACAGCCAGCAGGATGCACTGCATGGCGCGAGTACGCTGACCCAGCAACTCGCGCGATTGCTGTACACCGGCGACGAGCGCAGCGCGCAGCGCAAGTTGCGTGAACTGCTGTATGCAGTGGAAATGGAGCAGACCCTGGGCAAGGGAAGGATCCTGCAGTTGTATCTGGCGCTGGCGCCCTGGGGTCAGGATGTCTGCGGCGCGGAGAAGGCCGCCCGGCGCTACCTGGGCAAGTCTGCCGGCGCGGTGACGCCCGCCGAGGCCGCATGGCTGGCGAGCCTGCTGACCAACCCCGACGCGCAGCTGCAGCGTGTAAGGACTTCCGGGATCGATATGGGACGGACCACCCGGATCGTGCAGGCGATGCGTCACATTTCAACGAAGCGGCGCGAACGCGCCGTGGCGGAGATTGCTTCCCTCAGGCCCGCTGCGTAGACTTGCGGTCCCTTTTCGAAGGGCGGTTAGCTCAGCGGTAGAGCACTGCTTTCACACGGCAGGGGTCACAGGTTCAAATCCTGTACCGCCCACCAAAATCAATCCCTTCGGTCCCGGGTCATTCAGGCGCTGACGCGACGCGACGCGCCAGCGCCGTGCGTCAGATATCTCAGAGCTTCATCCGCACTCCCAGCCGGTACGAGCGCCCGATCAGATCGAAATACACCGGGTTGCTCGGGAATTGCAGCTGAGGCGCGCTCGGCGGCGCACGGTTCGCAAGGTTGTTCACCTGCACGAACACCTCGGTGCCGAACTTGCCGCCCATCTTCCAGCTGCTGTTGAGATTGAAGTACACCGTGCCGCCGATGTGGTTGTCGTTGGTGGTGTTGGCGCCCTGAACGGGAACCGGCTGCCCTGGCTCATACGCCGCCGCACTGAGGATGCCGCCGCGGATGTAGCGCGTGGTGAGCGTTCCGGTGAATGGGCCGTTCGAATAGCCGGTATTCAGCGTGGCCAGCCAGGTCGGTGATCCACCCGTACCGCCCGTCTCGCCTGCGCGATCCGTCACTACGCCATAGAGGTTGGTGGCGAGCTCATAGGTGCGAGAGGCCAGCAGACGGAAGTTCAACGTGCCCGGCAGCTCGCTGAAACGCGACAGCGGCAACCGGTAGGCGGTTTCGATGTCGAGACCGCTGGTGCGCAGCCACTGCAGGTTCACATTGACGTTGCGCACTTCCGTCAGCGACTGGCCGGGACCAAAGGTGATCAGCGGACACAGGTCCTGGTCATTGAAGTCATGGCAACGATTCACGATGTTCTGCGCACCACCGGGTGTGCCGATGTAGCCATTCACCTTGATGCGGTAGTAGTCCAGGGACACGCTCAGTCCCTCGATGAATGGCGGCTGCAGCACCAGACCGACGGTGGTGGTGCGCCCTTCCTCGGGCTTGAGGTCAGGGTTGCCACCGCTGAGCAGCACGGGGAACTGGGCAAGGTTTGGCGTAACGAAGAGATTGTTCACCGATCCAAAGGTGCTGGCGCTGGCCTGGAACAGCTCGTTGAAGTTGGGCGCACGGATGTCACGCGAGGTGGTGAAACGGAAGCGCGCCCAATCCAGCGGTTCCCACACCGCTCCGAGCTTCCAGGTGGTGGCATCGAGCTTGCTGTCGGCCTGAGCCCGCCTCGGGCTGCCGAAACCGGAGATGTCGTACCGGGTACGGCGCACCGCTCCATTGAAGTTCAGCGCATGGATCAGGGGCAGATCATGCGCGAGCGGCAGCTCGGCTTCGAGATAACCCTCGGTCACATCCTGCCGGGCGTTGTAGTCGGCGCCGAAGTTCTGGAAATAGGCATAGGAATTCGACAACGCATCGTGTTGCAGCGAGGTGGAATCGTGGCGGTACTCCAGTCCGGTGGCGATGGAGAGCGGGCCCGCCCACAGGTCGAATACCTCTCCCTTGATGTTTGCAGCCACCACATGCTGCGCGATGTGGATGTCCTCGGTGAGAGTGCGGTACACGTAATCCTGCGCGGCCTGGCTGGCCTGAGATCCGAAGGGATTGAAGGGCACGCAACCCGCCGCCGCTGTGCGCAGCGCAGCGTCGGTGCTGATCGTGGCGCGGCAGACGATGTGACGCTG
>DATNCK010000029.1:0-2487 GCA_035571575.1 Steroidobacteraceae bacterium
CGATCATCATGGCGACGAAATAGATGGCGGCGAGGACGAGGAACGTTTCCCAGACGCCGACGGAGCCGTCGCGGGCGAAGTATTGCATGAGGAGCTGGGCAAACGGAGCGCCGACCATGGCGCCGCCGCCGAAGCCCATGATGGCGAGACCGGTGGCGAGGCCGCGTCGGTCGGGGAACCATTTGATGAGCGTGGACACGGGCGAGATGTAGCCCAGGCCGAGGCCCAGGCCACCGATCACGCCACAGCCCAGCCACAACAGCCACAGCTGATGCAGCTGCACGCCCAGCGATCCGAGCAGCAGGCCCCCGCTCCAGCACAGCGCGGAAACCACACCGGCCTTGCGCGGCCCGGCAGTTTCCAGCCAGTGACCGAACAGCGCTGCCGCCGAACCCAGCACCACGAAGAACAGTGTGTAGGTCCAGCCCAGCATCGATACCGGCCAGTCGCAGGTGGTCGTGAAGAGATAGGTCCATACTGATGTCTCCGGCGCACAGGCCTGCGCCGCGCTGACACCGATGGCGCGCGACAGTGGCAGCCAGAACACGCTGAAGCCATAGGCCATGCCGATGCACAGGTGGATGGCCAGTGCCGCGGGCGGGATCAGCCAGCGATTGAAACGCGGCCCGGCGATGATGCGTTCGCGACCCAGCAGACGATCCAGCATTTTACTTCCCCCCGGGCGAAACCTTATGGTTCACGCAATTGCTTCTTGTCGCCTGAGTCTATATGAAGCCTCCGCATACCTATCGCGGCGTCGTGATGTCCAAGCCTGTGAAGACCGTGCCGAAGGCCGCGCCCTCCGGTCCCGCGAAAATCCGCGTGGCACGCGAGGTGTCAGGCCGAGGTGGCAAGGGCGTCACCGTGATCTCAGGGCTGCCGCTGGATGCCGCAGCGCTGGATGCCCTGGCTGCACAACTCAAGCGCAGCTGCGGGGCTGGCGGCGCCGCGCGTGAGGGTCGTATCGAGATCCAGGGCGAGCATCGCGACCGGCTGGTGGCGGAGCTCATCAAACTGGGCTATGACGCCAAGCGCGCCGGCGGCTGACCAGCCAGCGTATATCTGTCGGGACAGGCGTTCAGCCTGCATTCAACCAGCGCGCCTGAAAATGCTACTTACTGGGCAAGTTGAGATCTTTCAGGAGGGAGCATGAAACATCATTCCGGATTCATCACCGCGGCACTGGCATTTGCCCTGCTTGCACCGTTGGGCGCCGCTCATGCGGCAGACAGCGCACCCGCACCCAAGGCGGATGTGAAGGCCAAAAAAGACGAGGCGAAGAAGGATGAGGCCAAGTGCGATGTCGCGCCCGGCTCACGCATCCAGCGCAAGAAGCCGGAAGTCTGCAAGGACATTGCCCAGCAGCCCTACCGCAGCTATTCGAAGGAAGAGATCGACAACACCGGCGAGACCAACATCGCCGAGGCGCTGCGCAAGCTCGACCCCAGCTTTCGGTAAGCCCTAGTGCTTGCGCTGTGAGTGATCCGCTGGTGCTGCTTCGGGCACCAGCGGGCGCACTTCCAGCTGCACGGTGATTTCTTGTTCGTCTTCGAACTGCAGCTGCAGCTGCACCTTCGTGCCCACCACGAAGGGCTTCGACAGGTCCATGAACATCGCATGCAGCCCGTTGGGTTCGAAACGCAGGGTCTCGCCCGGCTTCAGCGACAGCGCTCCCACGGGCCACATCCGCGCCACGCCCTGTGAGTCCACGCTGCTCCGGTGCAGCATCACCCGGTCGCAGAGTGGCGAGGTGATCTTGAGAAGATCGCGGGCTTCGCTACCCGTATTCGTGAGCGTGAAGTAGGCCACCGCAGTTTTGGATCCCGGAACTGTGGCGCGCGACCAGCCGCCACTGGCGACGATATCGGCGCGGGCGCCCAGCGCAGTCACGGTCAGTAGCAGTGCCGCCAGGACCTGCCGGCCGGCTGCTGAAATGAGCTTGTTCACAGGCTTTTTCATGATGCCGGCGATTCTACTCGCCGCTTGCGGACCCCGCACTGCCCGCCTACTCTTCGCGCCCCATGCCGCGGGAGCGCCTAGCCCTCTCATGCTGAAATTTGACCGAGTTGCACTGCGTCGAGGTCCACGAGTGCTGTTCGCCGACGCAGACTTCAGCCTGTTCCGCGGCGAAAAGGTGGGCATCACCGGCGAGAACGGCAGCGGCAAGTCCAGCCTGCTGTCGATGGTCCGGGGCGAGCTGCAGCCGGACGCCGGGCATTTCGAGATGCCCTCGAATCTGGCCGTGGCGCATGTGGCGCAGGAACTGGATGCGATCGAGCGGCAGGCGATCGAATTCGTGCTCGACGGCGATGCCGAGCTGCGCAGCGTGGAAGCGGCGATTCGCGAGGCAGAGCGCGCGAACGAGGGCACCAAGCTGGCGGAGCTGCATCACCGCTTCGCCGCCATCGACGGCTATACGGCTCGCAGTCGCGCCGCTCAGTTGATGCATGGACTCGGCTTCGCCTCGCAGGACGAGGAGCGGCCGGT
>DATNCK010000030.1:0-11208 GCA_035571575.1 Steroidobacteraceae bacterium
AGCCGGGTCAACACGCTCTACAGCAACGAGCACAACATCGAGGACATCGTGAAAACCGCCGACGTCGTCATCGGTTCGGTGCTCATCCCCGGCGAATCGGCGCCCAAGCTGCTGCGCCGCGAGCATTTGAAGGCCATGCGCCCCGGGTCGGTGCTCGTCGATGTCGCCGTCGACCAGGGCGGCTGCGCCGAAACCACACGCCCCACCACCCAGGACAGCCCCACCTACATTGAAGAGGGCGTGGTGCACTACTGCGTCACCAACATGCCGGGCGCCGTGCCACGTACATCGACGGCTGCACTCACGCATGCCACACTGCCCTACATCAGGGCCCTCGCAGACAAGGGAATCGCCGCTGCACTCAGCGGCGACCCGCATTTCAGGCGTGGGTTGAATGTGGCCGATGGAGAGATCCGCAGCGAGCCGGTGGCGCGCGCGCTGGACCTGCCATTGCGGCCCTGATCGGCAACAGACGGGGGCGGAAGCGGATGTCGCGTACGGCGGTGGAGCAGCGCAGGCTGGATTTCGTGCTGGAGATGTATCGCGAGGTGCTGATCGCCCAGGACTCTTCCAAGGTCGATCGCTACATCTCACCCGACTACGTGCAACACAGCTCGCTGGCGCCTCCTGGGCGCCAGGCGCTGAAGGATTTCCTCGACATGATCCGCGTGCGTTCGCCGCAGGCGAGCAGCGTGATCCACCGCGCCTTCGTCGATGGCGACCATGTAGTCGTGCACGTGCACGTCAAGCGGCATCCCGGGGACCGGGGGCTGGCCGTGGTGGACCTCTTTCGCGTCGATGACCAGTACATACTCGAACACTGGGATGTGCTGATGGAAGTGCCCGCCAATCCCGTCAACACCAATTCGTTGTTCTAGGCATTCGCATGAGCATGAGATTCAGGGACAAGGTGGCGCTGGTCATTGGCGGCAACAGCGGCATCGGTCGCGCGGCCGCAGTGGGCTACGCGGCCGAGGGCGCGAAGGTGGTGATCACCGGGCGCGATCCGAAGACGCTGGCCGAGGTGGAGAAGGAAGTGGGCGCCGGCACGCTGGCCATTCGCTCCGACGTGGCCGATGTCGCGAGTCTCGATCAGGTGATCACGGCGGTGCGTGCACGACACGGCCGCATCGATGTGCTGTTCGTGAACGCCGGCATCGGCACTTTTGCGCCGATTCCCGATGTGACGCCGGAGCGCTGGGATGAGGTGCACGATGTGAACCTGAAGGGCTGCTTTTTTGCGGCACAGAAGGCGTTGCCGCTGATGGCCGATGGTGGCGCGATCGTATTCACCGGCTCCATCGGCAGCCTGCTGGCCGTGCCCGGTAATGTGATCTATGCGGCGGCCAAGGCCGGCCTGCGCGCGGTGGCGCGCATCTTCGCGGTGGAGCTGCTGCCGAGGCGCATCCGGGTGAACATGGTCAGCCCCGGTCCGACCGAGACGCCACTGATCAATCGCAATGTCGGCATGAGTCCCGATGCAGTCAATGCACTGCGCGAGCGCATGATTGCCAACACGCCGATGCGGCGCATGGGAGAGCCTGAGGAGGTTGCACGCGCGGTGCTGTTTCTGAGTTCCGACGAGGCCAGTTTCATCACCGGCGTGGACTTGTTTGTCGACGGCGGCGTGATCGAGCTCTGACTTCTATCGCGCCGGTGACTTCCGATATCGGGCAGCTGCGGCAACAGCAGCTCGCACAGCTGAAGGATCAGGCGCCCGCCGCCTGGCTGCTGCTGCAGGCTGATCCCGCGCTGCTGCAGCAGGCGGGGCAGGTTCTGCTGGGCAGCGATTTTGCGCTGCGTGCGCTGAGCCAGGAAGAGTCACTGCTCGGCGAGCTGCACGGCAGCGGTGATCTGGCAGCTGCGCGCGGTCCTTCCGGCTTCGACGCCGCGATGGCGCAGCTCGAAGCGGTCACACCTCTGAATGAAGCCGATCTGGCGCGCGCGCTGCGCCGGCTGCGGCGGCGCGAGATGCTGCGCATCCTGTGGCGGGATATCTCGGGTGTGGCCAGCACCGAGCAGACGCTGCGTGAGACCTCCTGGTTCGCGGAGAGTGCCATTGCCGGCGCCACGCGTATGGCCGCGCGACTGCTGGGCGCAAGACATGGCGCACCCCCAGGGGCAGACGCGGGCCTGGTGGTGCTCGGCATGGGCAAGCTCGGCGGCACCGAATTGAATTTTTCCTCCGACGTCGATCTGATCTTCCTGTTTGCGCAGGGTGGTGACACCACAGGTCCGGCCGTGCTGCCGCTGGAAGAGTTCTATACGCGTCAGGGACGTCTGGTGATCCGCCTGCTGGATGCCGCCACCGAGGAAGGCTTCGTGTTCCGCGTCGACATGCGTCTCAGGCCTTTCGGCGACAGCGGACCGCTGGTGGCCAGTTTCGCGTTCTTCGAGGACTACCTCCAATCACACGGCCGTGACTGGGAACGCTATGCCTATGTGAAGGCGCGCGCGCTGACCGGCGCCGCGGCATTCGAAGCCGTGCGTCGCGATGCACTGCGGCCGTTCGTGTTCCGCCGCTATCTGGACTTCGGCGTATTCGAGGCGCTGCGCGAGATGAAGGCGCTCATCAGCCGCGACGTGCAGCGACGCGAGCAGGCCGAGAATCTGAAGCTGGGCGCCGGCGGCATTCGCGAGATCGAGTTCATCGTGCAGGCTTTTCAGCTGGTGCGCGGCGGACAGGACGGCGCGCTGCGGCAGCCCTCGCTGCTGACCGTGCTGCCGCGTCTTGCCGGTGCGCGGCTGCTGCCGCCCGAGGTCGTCGCGGAGTTGTCTGCTGCCTACGATTTCCTGCGGCGGCTGGAGAACCGGGTACAGATGTTCAACGATGCGCAGACGCATGCGCTGCCCGGCGATGCGCTGCAGCTGCGGCGTATTTCCGCCGCGCTGGATTTCGATGCGCCGGCGGCTCTGCTCGAGCAGCTGGCCGAGCATCGACGCGTGGTGGCAGGCCATTTCGCAGCGCTGTTCGCCGACGCGGGCGCACCGGCCCAATCCTCCGGGCGCATTGATCTGGCGCCACTGTGGGAGTCAGGCCTGGATCGTGGGCTGCTGCTGGAGCAGCTGGCCACCGTCAGCAGCGATCCCTCCGAATTGCTGGAGCAGCTGGTGCAGCTGTGCGGCAGCAGCCGGTTGCGGCAACTGGATGAACCCGGTCGCAAGCGCCTGAAGCTGCTGCTGGAGCTTCTGCTTGTCGAGCAGCAGGCGGCACGCAACCCCGATGCACTGCGCCGCATTTTTTCCATACTGGAAGCCATCGGTCAGCGCTCGGCGTATTTCTCGCTGCTGGTGGAGCATCGCACTGCGCGGGCGCGCCTCACGGAGGTTGCCGGTTACGGCGATTTCCTCGCGACGCAGCTGGCCCGCAGTCCGGCGCTGCTCGATGAGCTCATAGATGAACGCTGGGTGCAGTCGCTGCCAGATCGCGCCACGCTGGAGGCGGATCTCGATCAGCGACTCGAAGAGGTGAATGAGGAGGATGTCGATCGCGAGGTCGAGACCATGTGCCGCTTCAAGCAGGCGGCCGTGTTCCGCGTCGCGCTCGCCGATCTTTCCGGCCGGCTGCCGCTGATGTCGGTCAGCGACCGACTGACGGAGATCGCCGAGATCATTGTCGAGTGCGCACTGCAGAGCGCATGGCGACAGATGACGGCGCAGCTGGGGACGCCACGCTATCTTGATGAAGGCGGCTTGCAGCAAATGGTGCGCCTGGCCGCGCTGGGGTACGGCAAGTTCGGTGGCTACGAGCTGGGCTATGCCTCAGACCTTGATCTGGTCTTTCTGCACGATTCCCGTGGCGCCACCCAGGAAACCGATCGCGCGGCGCCGGTGGACAACCAGGTGTTCTTCCTGCGCTTTGCACAGCGGCTGATCCACTTGCTGACGATGCACTCCGCTGCCGGGCGCCTGTACGAAGTGGATGTGCGGCTGCGCCCCTCGGGCAAGGGCGGCATGCTGGTGACCAGCATCGACGCCTTCCGCCGCTACCAATTCGAGGAGGCCTGGACCTGGGAGCATCAGGCGCTGCTGCATGCGCGCACGGTGGCAGGTGATGCCGGTTTGCGCGAACGCATCGAAGTGCTGCGGCTCGAGGTGCTTGGCAACGCCGTGCGCCGCACGGATCTGCGCGAGAAAGTGGCCGAGATGCGCGAGCGCATGCGCCGTGAGCTGTCGGCCGCGCAGCCAGGCCAGTTCGATCTGAAGCAGGATCGCGGTGGCATGGCCGATATCGAATTCCTGGCGCAGTACTGGGCACTGCGCTGGGCCGATGCCTACCCGCCGGTAGCGCACTTCCCCGACACCATCCGGCAGCTGGAGTCGGTGGCATCGGCCGCGCTGGTGCCGCAGCAGACGGTCGATCAGCTGGTGGCGGCCTATCAGCGCTACCGGCAGACGGCCCACCGCCGCTCCCTGGAAGGGCTCTCCGGCGTACTGGATGCGGGCGAATTCGAGGCCGAGCGGACAGCGGTGGCCGGCATCTGGCGCGCCACGATGGATGAATCCGTATAATGCGCTCCATGTCTACACCCGCCGCCCAATTGCCCGCCAATGCTTCGCGGACCTACGAAGTGGAGCAGTCCGATCTGCCACTGTCCTGTCCGATGCCGGAGATGACATTGTGGAATTCGCATCCGCGGGTGTATCTGCCCATCGAGCAGACCGGCAGCGCCAAGTGTCCCTACTGCGGCGCCGAATACACGCTGCGCCGCTGAGCTTTTTTCCGCGGGCGGCTCTCTGCGGTGAATGACATCGCCGAAGAGCCGCTGCGGCTGCTGCGTACGGCCACACACGGGCCAGGCGGTTTTGGCGCCGTGCTTTGCAATGCCGCCACCGGCGTCGAAGTAACTCCAGCCTGGTTCGAGCCACGTTTCTGGTTTGCGCGCGGCGCAATGCTCGGCAATATGGGCGGGCGCGGTGCCGCCACGCTGTTCGAGCACGAGGGACGTCGCTACGTGCTGCGGCACTATCGGCGCGGCGGTCTCGCCGCGCAGCTGTCGCGGGACCGCTTCCTGTGGACCGGCGAATCGCGCACGCGGCCGGTGCGCGAGCTGCAACTGAATCTGCGCATGCATGCCGCGGGATTGCCGGTGCCTCTGCCCGTGGCCATCCGCTACGAACGCGATGGCCCCGCTTACCGCGCCGACCTGATTACCGAACTGCTGCCCGATACCCGCTCTCTGGCAGTCCGCCTTGCCGAGGGCGATGTGGGACTGCAGTCATGGGCGGCCATCGGTCGCTGCATCCGCATTTTCCATGACTATGGCCTGTGCCATGCGGATCTGAACGCGCACAACATCCTGCTGAGCGGCGACGAGGGGGTTTTTCTCGTCGACTTCGACCGTGGCGCACGTCGCGCACCCGGCCTGTGGTGCGATGCCAATCTGGCGCGGCTGCGACGCTCGCTGGACAAGCTCGAGGATCGGCGTCCAGAGCGGCGCTTCGATGAAGCGCAGTGGCAGTGCCTGCTGGCCGCCTATTTCTGAAGATGCCGCTGCCTTTGTATTCCCTGCTGCTGCGCCTGCTGTTGCCGCTGCAGGTGCTGCGCTTCTGGTGGCGAGGCTGGCGGCATCCTGTGTATCGCGGTAGTGTGCGCGCGCATCTCTCGTTCGGTCTGGTGGTACGCCACGATCGGCCGCTGTGGCTGCACGCGGCTTCGGCCGGCGAGGTCCAGGCGCTCGCGGGCCTGCTGCGCCAGCTGCGTGAACGGCATGCCTCGCTGCCCTTGCTGCTCACTGTCGGCACGGCCACGGGCCTTTTGCGCGCCCGTGAACTGTTTGCCGGCTGGTTGGGCGAGGCGCTGGCAGATGGCGTGCCTGTGCTGACGGTGCAGCCGGCGCCGTGGGACCTGCCTGGCGCCACACGACGTTTCATGCGATCCAGCAGTCCTCGACTGGGCGTCTTCGTTGAAAAGGAGATCTGGCCCAATCTTGTCCGCTCGGCGGCAGACAGCCACGTGCCGTTGCTGCTGGTGAGCGCCCGGGTGTCGGTGCGATCCACCGAGCGCTATCGGCGTTTCATGCCTCGCCTGATGCGTGACAGCCTGCGGGGCTTCGCGCAGATTGCTGCGCAAAGCATGGCCGATCGCGAGCGATTCATCGCGCTGGGCGCCGATCCGGCGCAGATGGTGGTCGCCGGAAATCTGAAATTCGATCTGCCACTGCCTACTGATGTGGCTGGGCGAGGCGCCGCTTTGCGCCAGCGCATAGCCCCACATCGCTCGGTGTGGGTGGCGGGCAGCACACATGAGGGCGAGGAAGCGGCTTGCCTCGAGGCCCAGCGCGCATTGCGCGCCAGCTCCAGTGCTGCAGGCAGCGCGCCACTGCTCGTTCTTGCACCACGCCGGCCCGAGCGCTTCGAATCCGTGGCGCAGTGGCTGGGCACGCAGGGCGTTGCCTGGGCGCGTTACACATCCATGGTTCAACTCACGGACGAAATCGACGTACTGCTGGTGGATCGTTTCGGCGAGCTGCTGACCTGCTATGCCGCCGCGGATGTCTGCTTTGTCGGCGGCACGCTGGTTCCGGTTGGCGGACACAACCTGCTGGAACCGGCTGCTCTGGGGAAACCTGTGCTGGCCGGCCCGAATTGCTTCAATTCCGCCGAATCGGCGCGACTGCTCGAAGCTTCAGGTGGGCTGCGGCAGGTGAAGGACGAGCGGCAGCTCACGCAGATGCTGCGCGAGTGGCTGCAGGACACCTTAGGCGCCTCGCGGGCAGGCCGCGCTGCCGCCGCCGCGGTGATCGCCAATCGTGGCGCCGCGGCGCAGGCCCTGCAGGCGATTACTGCGCTGCTGGTGTCGGATTCGTCGAAACCGGCGCCGGCGTCACCGTCAGCAGCCGGTTGATCTCTTCGATCGTGGAGCGATCGAGATTGCCGGCGGCCATGCGCAGCAGGATGACGTTGTTCAGGTACGAGTACTTCGCAGCCGAATAGTTGGTCTGCGCTGCCACCAGTGTTCTACGCGCGTTCAGCACGTCGACAGTGGTGCGGGTACCGACTTCATAACCTGCCTCGGTGGCCGCCAATGCCGTCTGGCTCGACTGCATCGCCTGCTTCAGTGCCTGCACGCGCGCAATTTCACTGTTCACACCCAGGTAGGCATCGCGTGCCGTACGCTCGGTGGTGCGCGAGGTGCGTTCGAGGCGTTCCTTGGCGGCAATCCAGCGGTACTGGCTCTCGCGCACGCGCGACTGCGTCACGCCGCCGCTGAACAGCGGTACGGTGACCTGCAGCGACAGCGACTTGCCGTAAACCTCGTTGGTGCTCGGGATCGGTGACAGGATGCCCAGGGGTGTCTGATTGGTGTCGACATCCGTATGCGTGCGACCGGCGACCAGGTCGACGGTGGGCAAATGTCCGCTGAATGCCGAGCCCACCTGATCGCGTGCGATATCGGCAGCCAGACGGCTGGAGATCAGCGACGCATTCTGTTCCATCGAGATGCGCACCCAATCCTCTTCCTGCGCCGGATTAGGCGACAGCAGTGGCATGTCCTCGCCAGGCTCCTTCAGGGAAGTCGGCTTCTCGCCGATGGTGGCGCGCAGCTGCTCTTCAGCGCTGGCCAGCGCGCGCTTGGCCGCGATGACCTGAGCCGCGGCATTGTCGCGTTCGGCGCGGGCTTCCTGCACGTCGGTGATGGCGATCAGACCCACTTCGAAACGACGTTCCTGCTGCTCGAGCTGGCGGATGATGGCTTCGCGCGAGGCTTCCTGGGCGACGACGGTGTCCTGCGCCTGCAACACCGCGAAGTACTGCTGCGCCACGCGCTGCGCGAGTGACTGCAGCGCGACCAGATAGTCCGCCTCGGACTGCGCCACTTCATGGCCGGCGATCTTCAGGTTCACCCAGTTGGCCCAGGAGAACACATTCTGGCGGATGTTCAGCGCCCACTGGTTGTTCGTGGAGATGTTGTGGCTGTTCGACGGCCGCGGATTCGGATCTCCCGGGAAAAGGGCGGTTTGGCCATCCACATCGCTCCACTGTCTAGTCCTGGCTGCGCTGCCAGTGATCTGTGGCAGCAGCGCGCCGCGTGCCTGCGGCTTGGCTTCATGCACCGCGCGCCGTGTGGCCTCGGCTTCACGAATCTGCGGATCGTTGACCAGCGCCTCGTCGTAGACGGACAGCAGGTCGGCGCCGTGCGCCGAAGCGACCGCCATCATCAGAGTGGCAAAGCTGCCCAGAGACCCAAGGAATCCGCGTTTCATTTGGCTTTTCCCGAAGCTGTTATTGATTAGTCCAGAGTAAGAGCAGGACGACCCGGTCAAGTTCCCGTGCCAGCGCCGCTAGAAGTCGAAGTTCGCGGCGGCCTCAGGGTGGGTCAGAGGGTCGACGACGGTCTCGAACAGGCCGTGGCTGCTGCGCTTGCCTGCAGCATCTAGTCTCACCAGCACGGCTTCCATTACAGGAGCCTCCCCGATCACGGCGAGCAGCCGGCCGCCTGGCCTGAGCCAGGCCTCGAAGCGCGAATCGTAGGTGGGCAGTGAGCCGCCCAGAACGATGACATCGAAGCGCGGCGCCCCGGCCCAGGTGAAGGCATCCGCTTCTTCCACCTCGGCATTGGCAATGCCTGTGGCCTGCAGGTTAGTGCGCGCCTGCGCCGCTAACTGCGGCCGGATCTCCAGGCTGTGCACCTGCGCCGCGAGCAGCGCCAGACCCGCGGTGAGATAGCCCGAACCCGTGCCGATTTCGAGCGCGCGATCACTGGGACGGACAGCAAGGGCCTGCAGAATGCGGCCCGCCACCGAGGGCGTATGCATATGCTGCCCATCGCCCAGGGGAACGGCGAAGTCGCCGTAGGCCGCGCCGCTCCAGGCCGGCGGCGCGAAGCGCTCGCGGGGCAATCTCTGGAAGACATCCAGGACATCGGGTGCGAGGACAGACCAGGCCCGGACCTGCTGGGTGGTCATCTGCGAGCGGACGGCGGAGTGGGGCATTGAACTTAAGGCGAGCCAGATGCTGGGGACAGCAAGGTACGGGTTTTTGCGTCGCCTGCCAAGAATATCAGGAAGCTGATCTTTTTACTTCAATGCTGCCAGCAACTTATGCCAACAGTTATGTCCAACCGAGCCTGTTGCCAAACGGCGACTAAGCTATTCTCGCTGTCAGGTCCGCGATCCACTTCCCACTTCCAGGACGATCAATGTCGGTGCCGGGGCTGTTGAGCCTGCTGTTTGCCTTTGCCGCATTGGTGCTGCTGATCCTGTGGCTCTTCCAGCTGCGTGACATGAAGGCGGTGGGCCGTCTCGCGAGACAAATCCGCTCTGCTGCCGGCGGTTCGCGTCCCCCTGAGCGCGTCGACTTCGATACGGATCATCCCGAGCTCACTGCGCTCACGGCATCGGTGAATCAGCTGCTGTCGCGTGCGCGTCGTCAGTCTTCGGGCGCATCCGCAGGTGGCAGTGCATTGTTCGCGCAGATCGGCGATCGCGTGCATGAGATCGTGCTGCTGCATCGTGACGGCATCATCTACGCCAACCCGCAGTTCGCGCAGCTGCTGGGTGTGGATCGCATGGATGTCATCGGTCGGCGTCTGCCGGATCTGGTGCCGCCGGAGCAACTCGAGCTGGTGGCGGCGAATCTGCAGCGCAGTCTCAATGGTGAGGAAAGTCCGTCGCGCTTCGAGATCGACTTGATCGGCATGCAGGGTCAGCTGAGCCGGCTGGAGATCGCCACCACGCTGATCGATTACGAGGGCGGCAAGGCATTGCTGATCACCGGCGTCGAGGTGATTCCCACGCAGACGGTCAGCACCTTGTCCAATTCGGGCACCGGCATGTTCGAAATCGGCGGCCGTTCGCGCGCACGCCTGGCGCTGGAAGCGCTGGGCGAAGCCTTGATAACCACCGACACTGAAGGCCGCATCGACTACGCGAATCCCGCCGCCGCGACGCTGCTGGGCGTGGAAGGCGATGCCTTGCTGCATCGGACGCTCGACCAGGTGATCTCGCTGGTGGACGAGACCGATCGCAAGCTGCTGAAGGATCCCATCGATCTTGCGCTGCGTGGTGCGACCACTCTCGGCCTGGGACGCCGCGCTTTCCTGATGGCGCGTCGCGCGGGCTCGGAGCGTTCCATCGAACTGTCGGCCTCGCCATTGCGCAGTCGTGACAACGCGGCGGAAGAAATCACCGGCGCCGTGCTGCTGCTGCATGATGTGACCGAATTACGCGGCATCACGCGGCAGATGTCCTATCAGGCCACGCACGATGCGTTGACCGGGCTGGTGAACCGGCGCGAATTCGAGCGACGGCTCGCCGAGGCGCTCGATGCCGCACGCCGTGGCGATGGCGTGCACGTCGTGTGCTTCATCGATCTGGATCACTTCAAGCACGTCAACGACAGCAGTGGCCACCAGGCGGGCGACAACCTGCTGCGCGAAGTAGCCAAGGTGATGCGCGAGGCGGTGCGTGATTCGGACACCGTGGCGCGACTCGGCGGCGATGAATTCGGGCTGCTGCTGGCGGGTTGTCCGTTGCAGAAGGGCCGGCAGATTGCCGACGATCTCGCCCGCACCGTGGGCGAGCATCGCTTCGTCTGGAAGGATCGTATCCACTCGGTGAACACCAGCATTGGTCTGGTGGAAGTGGCGCGCGACAGCGGCCAGGTGGAAGACACGCTCGCTGCAGCTGATTCCGCCTGCTATGTGGCCAAGAAGCAGGGCGCTGGCAGGGTGGTGGTGTACTCGGCGCGCGAAGAGGTGGCGGCGCGCAACAGCGGCGAGATCCAGTGGCTGCGCACGCTGCAGATGGCGCTGCGCGACAACAAGTTCCGCCTCTACTGGCAGCCCATTGTCTCCGCCTATGGCGAGAACGGTGGCGGACCCTCCATGGAAGTGCTGGTGCGGTTGTATGACGAGCACGGAGAGGATCTGTCGGCGGCGGAGCTGGTGCGCGCCGCCGAACGCTATCGACTGATGGGGCTGGTGGATCGCTGGGTGGTGCAGACCACGTTCACGGCGCTGGGACGCGGCGCGATCACGCTGCCCTCGCACCGCACGCTGGCCATCAATCTGTCGGGACAGACCGTGGCCGATGCGCAGTTCCTGGAATTCGTCGTGGAGTGCTTCGACCGCAGCGGCGCCGACCCATCGCAGATCTGTTTCGAGATCGCCGAGAGCGCGGTGGTGGCCAACCTCGAGGCCGTGCGCCGTTTCGTCGGTGTGCTGCATGGCATGGGCTGCCAGTTCGCGCTGGATGATTTCGGCAG
>DATNCK010000031.1:0-3095 GCA_035571575.1 Steroidobacteraceae bacterium
GCCTTTGCCGCCAAGCTGGATGATCCGGAAGCCTTCTCTGCCGAGGAAGAAGCCGCCATCGGTGGTGAGCAACTGCCACGTGCGCCGGTCGTGACCGTGATGGGTCACGTCGACCATGGCAAGACTTCGCTGCTGGACTACATCCGTCGCACCAAGGTCGCGGCGGGCGAGGCGGGCGGCATCACGCAGCACATCGGCGCTTATCACGTCGAAACCCCGCGCGGCATGGTGACCTTCCTCGATACACCGGGCCACGCAGCCTTTACGGCGATGCGTGCACGCGGCGCCAAGGCCACTGACGTGGTGGTGCTGGTGGTCGCTGCCGACGACGGCGTGATGCCGCAGACCATCGAGGCCGTGCAGCATGCCAAGGCTGCGGGCGTGCCGATTGTCGTGGCCGTGAACAAGATCGACAAACCCGAAGCCGATCCCGAGCGCGTGCGCACCGAGCTCGCGAAGTACGAAGTCGTTTCGGAAGAGTGGGGCGGCAGCGATATGTTCCGCCACGTGTCGGCCAAGACCGGGCAGGGCATCGACGAGCTGCTCGAGGCCATTCTGCTGCAGTCGGAAGTGCTGGAGCTCACGGCGCCACGCACGGGCCTGGCTTCGGGCATCGTGGTGGAATCCAGCGTCGAGAAGGGCCGCGGTGCTGTGGCCACGGTGCTGGTGAAGCGCGGCACGCTCAAGCTGGGCGATCCCATCCTCGCCGGACAGCAATTCGGCCGTGTACGCGCCATGTTCGATGAAGCGGGCCGTCCGGTGGAAGAGGCACTGCCCTCGATGCCGGTGGTCGTGCTCGGCCTGACCAGTCCGCCCAATGCGGGCGATGAACTGCTGGCCGTCGAAAGCGACCGCAAGGCACGCGAAATCGCGCTGCACCGGCAGAGCCGCCATCGCGATGTGCGCGTGGCAAGCCGCACCGCGGGCACTGCCACCAGCGCCGAAGAAGTGTTCTCGCAGATGGAAGACGCCAAGACCAGCGTTGTTGCGCTGCTGGTCAAGACCGACGTGCAGGGCAGCGCCGAGGCACTGCGCGACGCACTGAACAAGCTCTCCACCGCCGAGGTGCAGGTCAAGGTGCTGGCGTCCAATGTCGGCGGCATCACCGCCTCCGATATCCAGCTGGCGGCCGCTTCCAAGGCGCAGGTCATCGGCTTCAACGTGCGTGCCGATGCTGGTGCGCGCGAGGCGATGAAGGAAACCGGCGTGGAAGTGCGCTACTACAGCATCATCTACGAAGCCATTGACGACGTGAAAGCCGTCATGTCCGGATTGCTGGCGCCCGAAGTCAAGGAAACCATCGTGGGCACGGCACAGGTGCGCGATGTATTCCGCTCCAGCAAGTTCGGTGTGGTCGCGGGCTGCCTGGTCATGGAAGGTGCGGTCAAGCGCAACAACCCGATCCGCGTGCTGCGCGACAGCGTGGTCATCTTCGAAGGTGCGCTGGAATCATTGCGCCGCTTCAAGGACGACGTGAACGAAGTGCGCGCCGGCACCGAGTGCGGCATCGGCGTGAAGAACTACCAGGATGTGCGCGCCGGGGACCAGATCGAGTGCTACTCGCGCGTGGAAGTTGCGCGCACGATCTGAAGCGCTGGTGATGCCCGCAAAAGGATCCACCAGCGGCCGGCTGCAGCGCATCGAGGCGCAGATGCAGCGCGTGCTGGCGGAGATGGTGGCCCGCGAGGTGAAGGATCCACGCGTAGGGCCCATCACGGTGACGCAGGTGGCGCTGGCGCCGGACCAGAGCGTGGCGCGCGTATTCGTGGTTTCTTTCGGTGGTGGCGACGCGCACCCGCAGATGCTGCAGGGCCTGGCTGCTGCGGCCGGCTTCCTGCGTGGCGAAGTGGGGCGGCGGGTAGGGCTGCGACACGCTCCACGGCTGGAGTTCATCCAGGATGATTCCTTTGATCGCGCTGCGGCGCTCACTGCGCTGATCGACAGCGCCAACAAGCCCAGAAGCTGAAGGCACGCGGGTGCCGGGCGCGCGCTGAACTGACAGCGTGTTCACTTGACCCTGCGGTTTGGCACCAGACCCTCCTTTCTCAGCCCGTCAAGCAGATGCCGCTCCTCGCTGGCGCGCCGCTCCATCCCAGCGACTATCCGACGGAACTCCGGGCGCCGGCGTATCGAATCGAACGACGGGTCCAGGTGCAGGATCATCCAGTGCTTCATCATCAATGAGCTGTCGCGCTCGGCGGCCTTCAAAGTCTCGATAGCGCCGTCACCGTCCCCCAGCATGCTCAGCGCTGCGGCGCGCGCAACACGGGTCCACATTGCGCCGCGTTTGTAGTCTCGCACCGCCCGATCATCCTCGCTGAGTACGCGTCGCAGCAGCCGCCGCGCCTGCTCGTCCTTGCCCTCCAGCGACAGCATGTCGGCCACGCCGATCAATGCCGCGCGCATGTCGAACAGTTCCGGAAACACGGGCTCATCGTCGCTGCTCCATCGCAGATCGGCGATCTGTTCCAGCGCCGCGCGTGCGGCGGGCAGCTCACCGCTGACGCGCGCATCGAGTCGCAACGCCAGCGCGATCTGCGGCTCATCAAAGGCCAGCGCGGTATCTGATTCCAGTGCCTGGTAGGCGATTTCACCGGCAGTTCGCCATTGATGCCGGTTGATCTGCAGCAGCAGGGCGCGCGCCGGAACATTCCCGGGACCACCGGCGCGCACCGACTCGGCCGCGTTGATTTCGCCGAGATCGATGTATGACGACAACAGTTCACGTCGTGCCCATTCGGATGCGGGGTCCAGCTGCAGGGCGAGCTCAAAGTAGCGGATACCCTGCGCCGCTTCGCCTGACCAGCTGTACAGCTCCCCCAGACGGGTCAGTGCCGGTGCGTACTGCGGATAGCCTTCCACCGTATGCTGCAGGATTGCCTTTGCTGTCGCGATGTCGCCGCGCCCGTAGAACAGGAATCCCGCCTTGGTCACGTCGTATCGCGGTTCGAGTGGATCCAGACGACGGGCCCGATCCAGTGCCACCAGCGCCTCATCGTGGCGTAGCGGAATCTGGTACAGCACAGCTGCCAGGCCTTCGTAGCCACTGGCCTCATTGGGCGCCAGCGCCAAGCCGCGGCGATAGTCGGCTTCCG
>DATNCK010000032.1:0-6588 GCA_035571575.1 Steroidobacteraceae bacterium
CAACATCGCACGCATTCCCACGGGCGAGGTGTACAGCGAGGAGGCCCTGCTCGACGCGCAGCAGCGTCTGGTGACCAGCGGCTATTTCGATTCGGTTTTCCTGCTACTCGACAACAGCGAGCGCAATCCCGATGAGGCCACGGTGATCGCGCAGCTGCGCGAAGCCAAGCTGCAGAAGATGGTCTTCGGCCTGGGATACAGTACCGATACTGGTCCGAGGCTGTCGGTGGACCATACTCATAACAAGATGTGGCCGCTCGGATGGCGGGCGCTGAACCAGGCCGCCGTGGGCACGCAGACGCAGTCGCTGGCGACGGCCTGGACCGACATGCCGAACACTTCGGGATGGGCCTGGAACACTGGCCTCAAACTCGAACGCTCCGACGTCGGCGATATCAAGGCGGACAGCCTGTCGCTGACGGGTGGTCGCGTGCGCGTGGTCGACAAGACCGAGCGCCGCTATTACCTGCAGTACGACGCCAGCAATGCCGAGGGCGGCGATGCTCCGAGCAGCAGCTCCTCACTGCTGGCCAATTATTCGTGGACCGGCCGCTACTTCAATGACCGCATCAATCCCACGCGGGGCTTCGGTGTGGGCGCGGATGCCGGCGTGGGCCTTACGATAACCCCGGACCGCAAGCCTTTTGTGCGCCTCAATGCGCGCGCACTGCAATTGTGGCCCTTCGGTGAACGCAACGCCGCAGGCAAGCGCAGCCGGCTGGCGCTGCGGGCCGAGGCTGGGGCCATATTCGCCGGTGACGATGTGGATATTCCCGCCCGGCTGCTGTTTCTGACCGGTGGCGACACCACCGTCCGCGGTTACAGCTATCAGAGCATCGGCACACGGTTGCCGGACGGCAGCATTTACGGCGCGCGCTACATGGCGATGGCCAGTGCCGAATGGCAACATCCCATCACCGTGTTCGGCGACTCAAGAAGTTTCGAGCACACCGTGTTCGTGGACGCCGGCACCGCCACCGACAAGCTGGGTAATGCGGTGATTTATCCCGGCGTGGGGGCCGGCATGCGCTGGGCCAGTCCCGTAGGCCCGCTGCAGATCGATCTGGCCTACGGTACGAAAACGCAGAAGTGGCGAGTCCACCTGCGCATGGGGTTCCAGTTCCAGTGAACACCCCAGCGCCGTCAGCCGCTGATATGACGCCACGTCCAGCACGAAGACGCTGGATGCGGGTGAGCCTGTGGCTGGGTGGCGCCTTGTTGACACTGCTGTTGCTGTCGGGCGGCATCGTCTGGTGGGCAGGAAGTGAAGGTTCGTTGTCACGCGCACTCCACATCGCGCAACGATGGTTGCCGGGGGATCAACAGCTGGTATTCAGTGACGCCCAGGGATCGATCACGGGCGGCGGTCACATTGGCCACCTGCAATGGAGCAAGCCCGGCATCACCCTGATCATCGAAGATCTGCGACTGGACTGGTCGCTGCGGCAACTGCTGAGTCGCGAACTGCGTGTGCGCACTCTCTCTGCAAAGCTCGTACAGGCGCGACTCACGCCTCAGCCGGACAAGCCAGACGAGCCATTCACGATGCCAGCGGATGTTTCCCTGCCCATCCGGCTTGACGTACCGCTCAACATCGCTCGAGTACAGATCGACAACATCGACGAACAGGGTACATCTAGCACGCAGGTACTGGATGGCATCGCCGCCCGCTACCAGTACGATGGCACTCACCACTCACTGCGACTCTCCAGCCTGCATTATGGCCAGAGCAGCCTGCAGGCCAATGCGCAACTGCATGCGCGGGATCTGACACTGGCGGCACGAGTCTCCGCCGCGCTGCGCAATCTCACACCAGATACGCCCTTCGCGATGCAGGCCGAACTGCAGGCAAATGGGACGCTGGCTGGCGCGGACGCGGCTCAGCTGGAGGTGCAACTGGATGCGCGACAACAGGATGTGGCTGCTGCGGACGCAGCGCAGGTGCGTGCCCAGGCGAAGATTCATCCCTGGCGCCGACAGCCAGCGCAACAGGTCGATTTGCAACTGGCACACCTGAACGCGCACGCATTTCAGGCGCAGGCGCCCGTCACTGCGTTGCGCGGCCAGGCCAGTGTGCAACCTGAAGGCAGCAACGCGGCGATCTGGAACGCCGTGGCAGATTTCACCAACGACCGACCCGGTGCCTGGGACAAGCAACTGCTGCCGCTGCGTCGGCTCACCGCCGGCGCCCGCCTGTCGCTGGAGCAGGTGGACATCGAAACCGTGCGTGCCGAACTGGGTGGCGGCACACCGGCAGGCGCAGTCGCCGTGCAGGGGAAACTCCCACTGAAACAGCTGGCACAGACCACTCTTCAACTTGATCTGCAGAAAGTGGATCTGCGTCCGCTGATGACCACACTGCCCCGCACGGCCTTCACCGGCCCGATATCGGTCAGGCCCGGGCAACAGAATGGCTGGCAGGCGCAGGCGGACATCCGCAACACCCTGCCCGGCCCATTCGATCGCGAGCAGCTGCCACTGGACCGGCTGCTGGCCGACCTGCGTATCACGCCACAGCAATGGCATATCGAGACCTTTGATCTTCAGCTCGGCACAGGTCGCATGCAGGTGCGAGGCGACTATGCGCCTCGGACCCAGGCGCTTGATATGCGCGGTGAACTGCAGCGTCTGCCGCTGCGACAGATCCACCGGAAGATGGGAACGACGGCCGCTGCACAACTCTCCGGCAAGTTCGGGGCATCGGGCTCATTGCGGCAGAGGCTGACCTTCGAAGCCGACATGGCCAGTGACGCACCCGCAGCGGGCGCACCCGCACAGCGCGGCCAATGGGAGATCCGCTCGCTGCAGACCAAGGGCAGCTGGTCACCGACGCGACTGACCATCGAGCGCCTCCATGCCGATGCATTTCAGGCGAAAGCAGATGGCAACGACATCGACGTGGTGCTGCCGGGATTCGATTCCGTCAAGGCGCGCCTCACCGCCGAAGCGCCAGGCGTGAAACTGTCGGCCGATGCCGCCATGTTGCAACAATCCGGTGGCGGCAAGCTCGCAGTGGAACTGAGCTCGGCAGAGCAGGTAGTCGCCTGGCTGCGGGGCCTGCCCTTCGTTGGCGAGCAATTGCCACAACTGCGCGCCACGGGTGCAGCCACCCTCAATGCCGACTGGCAGGGCGGATGGCGTCAATGGATCGCCGGCTTCAGGAATCCTGCTTCTCAGCCAAAGCTGCATCTGAATGCCGTGGCGCATAGCGACGGGTTGCACATCACTGCACCGGCTGTGGCCGGGCAACCGCCTACGCGCATCGATGTGCAGAAGCTTAATCTCGACGTACAGGGCAACCTGGTCGCCGCCTCGCTGGCCATCGAGGGCGACGCGCGCGCCAATGACACGCACGCGCTGCTGGACATGCGAATGAAGACGACGCAGGTCCGCGGCACGGGCGGCGCGCCACGCTGGGATATTGCAGTGGATAAATTCACTGCCTCCGCCACCTTGCCGGACCAGACCGAACCCTGGCGGCTGCAGCTTTCCGACAATCTGCAGATCACGGCGCAAACAGGCGCGAACATCGAACTGCGCGCCACGGCCGGGAGTGCAACGCTGTCCGCACCCTCCAGTGTCGGTGCCGAAGAACCCCTGAAGGTGGCCTGGCAGCCCATGCTGTGGCGTCGAACTGCGCGGGGCGCCAACACGGTGCAGAGCACTGGCACCATCACCGGCATCCAGCCGGCCTGGCTCGATGTACTGCTGGCAGAAAAGGGCAAGGACGGTCCGCTGACGGGCGCGGGCATGCACACCGACTTGATGCTCAGCGGCGACTGGGATGTACGCATGACCGACCGTGTGAACATCCGCGCACACCTCAAGCGTGAGCGCGGTGACTTGTCGCTGGTCGATGCCGATACTTCCGCTGGCATCCGGGCCTTCGATGTGCAGGTACAGGCCGCCGACGAGAACGTGAATCTCGCGCTGAACTGGGACACCGAACGCGCCGGTGTCATCACCGCGCGCATCGGCACACGACTGAAGCAGCAGTCTGATGGCTGGAGCCTGCCCGACAACGCGCCGCTCTCGGGCAGTGTGCAGGCGAAGCTGCAGGACTTGAGCACCTGGGCCTTCCTCGCCCCACCCGGCTGGCGCATCCAGGGCAACCTGGATGCGAATGTGCAGCTGGCTGGAACCGTGCAGAAGCCGCTGCTCACTGGCGGCATCGATGGCAAGGGGCTGAATGTGCGCTCGGTGCTCGATGGCGTAGATCTCTACGATGGCACGCTGCACGCCACGCTGAACGACTCGCGCATGGAGATCGGCGAACTCACCTTCCAGGGCGGCACGGGCAGCCGCGCCTACGTACGCGGCATCAGCGGCAACCGCACGTCACCGCCCGCGGACCGCGGCCGCATGACGGCCAAGGGCAGCATCGACTGGAGCGGCGTCGCCAATGCCAGCGAAGCCGAATCCGGCATCGTCATGGATCTGAACGCCGAACTCACGCGCATGCAGGTGCTGGTGCGCCACGACCGGCAGATGACCTTGAGTGGCAAGCTCGCCGCCGATCTCAAACAGGGCGCGCTGCGAGTGCGAGGAGACATTCGCGTCGATCGCGCCACCATTGTGCTGCCCGAAGCCAGCGCACCCACGCTGGGCGACGATGTGGTGATCGTGCGCAACAAGGATCTGAAGAATCCTTCCGCCGTGGAAGCCCGCCAGGCGCGTACTGAACTGGACACCCGCAAGCCAATGGACATGGAGGTCAAGCTCGACCTTGGCCGCGATCTGGCGCTCGAGGGCCAGGGCATCACCACTCGCCTCGAAGGCGAACTCACCGTGCGCAGCAACGCGCGTGGCAGCGATCCCTTCAGCGTATTCGGCGAAGTGCGCACCACTGAGGGCCGCTATCGCGCCTGGGGCCAGGCGCTCGATGTGGAGACGGGCGTGGTGCGGTTCAATGGATCCTACATCAACCCCACGCTTGATCTGCTGGCGATCCGCCCGAAGATCGACGTACGCGCCGGCGTGAGGGTTACCGGCACGCTGCTGGCGCCACGGGTGCAGCTGTATTCCGATCCCGACCTGCCAGAAGGAGAGAAACTCTCATGGGTGGTGCTCGGTCGCGCGACTGTGGTTACAGGTGCGGAGGGCTCGTCCATGCAGCAGGCCGCTCTGGGACTTGCGGCCGGCCAGCTCGGGGGCAAGCTCGCCTCGGGACTGGGGCTCGATGAACTGGGATTCGGCGATGCCGGCGTTTCCGTGGGCAAGCGCATCTCCAACGAACTGTACCTGACCTATCAACAGGGATTGTCCGGCGCGGCCAGCACGCTGTTCATCTTTTACGACATCACCCGCCGCCTGACCGTACGGGCGCAGACCGGGGAAGCCAGCGCAGTGGATCTGGTCTACACGATTACATTCGATTGAAGTAGGAGCCGTCCCGCAGCAGGCCGGGCGCTGCGTGAGTGGCCCTCTCCCCCATCCAGGGGCAGATTGCAGATACTCAACGGGAGAACAACGCCATGGCGATCTGCAAGGTTTGCGGCAACGATTACCTTCACTCATTCGAAGTGGTCAGAGCCGGGCAAAGTTCGACCTACGACTGTTTCGAATGCGCCATCCACGATCTGGCGCCCAGCTGCGATCACTGTGGCTGTCGCATCATCGGTCACGGCATCGAGGCCGGCGAACAGATGTACTGCTGCGCTCATTGCGCGCGGGAGCATGGCGTTACCGACGTGGCCGACAGAGCCCACGCGGGCTCCGATCCAAAGCCCCATCACGCCCCTTTCATTTAGCTTTCCGCACTTCGTGGCGGAGCGCCACCATTCCGCTGCGGTAGGCCTTCACCTCCAGCAAATGGAGCGCAACCGTGCGGTCGAGCCCTTCGAAGAATGAGATTCCCTCTCCGATCACCACGGGCATGATCGAATAGCGGACCTCATCCGCCAACCCCAGTCGCAGGCACTCCGCGCTGAGCGCGCCTCCACCCACGAACCAGACACTGCCAAAACGAGGTTGCAGTCGGGTCTCCACGAAGTGACGCAGGTCGCCGGAGCAGAATTCCACGGTTGGCCGTACCCGAGGCAGTTCGCGATGCGTCAGGACGAAGGTGGGCTTGTCGCCGTACGCCCAGCCCATGCCCTTGGATTCAAATGCCAGCGCCGTCTCGTAGGTACGCGACCCCATCACATAGCAGTCGATGGTCTTCAGAAAGTCGGCGATATATTGCGGATCCATGGTTTCGCCTGCCGGAAACTCGTCGACGGTCTCCATCCAGTCGACACTGCCGTCCTTGCGGGCGATGAACCCATCGAGGCTCGCCGCCATGTGAATCGTGATGCGCATCTGGCGATTATGCTTCGGGTAAGTAGAATTCTCGAATCGCCCAGGGAGGGTTGCCATGAAAAAGACTGGCTTGAACACATACGCGGTTCTGGGGCTGCTGCTGGCCGTGTGCACCGGCGCAACTGCGCAGGAGAAGCCCGGCAAACTGCGCTCAGAGATGGCCAAGGCTGAAAAGGAATACGTGGATCTCTACAACAAGGTCAATACCGACCCGCAGTTCGCCATCATCTGCAAGATGGACACGCCGACGGGATCGAACTTTGCCGTGCGCGTCTGCCAGCCGCGGTA
>DATNCK010000033.1:0-2863 GCA_035571575.1 Steroidobacteraceae bacterium
ATCAACAATGGCTCCATCGCCTCCGAAACGCCGCGCCCGAATCTCGCGGCCTACACCGCCTCGAAGCATGCGGTGACCGGATTGACCAAGTCGTTTTCGCTGGAGGGCCGGCGCTACAACATCGCCTGCGGTCAGATCGACATTGGCAATGTACTCACCAACCTGGGCATCCCGATGTCCAGCGGCACACTGCAGGCGGATTTCTCGCTGAAGCCCGAGCCGACCTTCGATGTGAAGCATGTGGCCGACGCCGTGCTGTACATGGCCGGGTTGCCGCTCGAGGCGAATGTGCTGCGCATGACGGTGATGGCCACGGCCATGCCCTTTGTAGGCCGCGGCTGAAATCATGAAGCAGCTGCTGGGTGTCTATCAGGCGCCGACTCCACATTGGGTGGGTGATGGATTTCCTGTGCGCACGCTGTTCTCCTATGACCGGCTCGGCAAACTGCTCAGTCCCTTTCTGCTGCTCGACTACGCGGGACCCGCCGATTTCCCGCCGTCCACGCAGCGCCGCGGCGTAGGTGAGCATCCCCACCGCGGATTCGAGACCGTGACGCTGGTGTACAGCGGCGAGGTTTCGCATCGCGATTCCGCCGGCAATGGTGGAACCATTGGTGCAGGCGACGTGCAATGGATGACCGCAGGCAGCGGCGTGATGCACGAGGAATTTCATTCCGAAGCGTTCACGCAGCGGGGCGGACCACTGAAGATGGCGCAGCTGTGGGTCAATCTGCCGGCGCGCGACAAGATGACCGCGCCGCGCTACCAGGCCATCACCAATGCGCAGATTCCCGTCGTGCAGCTGGCGGCGGGGGCGGGTGAAATGCGAGTGGTTGCCGGGCGCTTCCATGACTCGCAGGGACCCGCACTGACGTTTACAGAACTCAACGTGTGGGACCTGCGCGCCAGGAAGGGCGCCGAGGGGACGCTGCCCCTGCCGGCAGGCCACAATGCGGTGATTGCCGTGCTCGGTGGACGCCTGCAGACCGGCGGTCGCGAACTGGGCGATGGCGACACCGCGATCTTCGATGCCGGCGGTGAGGGCGTGCAGTGGCGGGCGCTCGAGGATTCCACCGTGCTGGTGCTCAGTGGACAGCCGATAGGCGAGTCCATTGCGGGCTACGGTCCTTTCGTCATGAATACGCGCGAGGAAATCGTCGCTGCGTTCGAAGATCTGCAGTCGGGGCGATTCGCGAGATTGAACTAGAGACCTTCATGAGGTCGCGGGGGTTACATGGCTGATTATTCCTCGGCACTGAGTGGACGCGGCTTCGGCGCGCCCATCCGTTTCGAAGCGGACGTCCTCGACTGTGAAGTCGTGGGCACCATCCCCAAGGACATCGACGGTGCCTTTTATCGCGTAGGGGCCGAGTGGTACCTGCCACCAACGCATCCGGATGACGCCATCCTCAATGCCGACGGCTACGTCAGCATGTTCCGCATCAAGAACGGGCGCGTGACTTACCGCGGCCGCTGGATCCGCACCGAACGTTTCGAGCGCAACCTCGCTGCGGGGCGCCAGCTCTACGGCTACTACCGCAATCCCTATACCGATGATGCGTCGATCAGTGACGCAAAGCATCCGAATCGCCGCACCGTGTCGAATACTTCGCCACTGGTGTTCGGCGGCAAGCTGTATTCGCTGAAGGAAGACGGCCTGCCGTACGAGATCGATCCCAACACGCTGGCCACGCGCAAGCAGTGGAACGCGAACGGCGCCTGGAAGAGCGAAACCTTCAGCGCCCATCCCAAGCTCGATCCCCTCAGTGGCGAGATGGTGGCTTACGGTTACGAAGCCACCGGGCTGGCCAGTGACGATCTTTACATCGCCACGGTGGCTGCCAACGGCAAGGTGACAGACAGCGTCACGGTGAAGGTACCCTATGTCAGCGTCATCCATGACATGGCGCTCACGCACCGGCACGTGGTGATTCCCTTTGGTGGTTACGTCACCAGTGCAGAGCGGCTGAAGCAGGGCAAGATCCACTGGGGCTGGGATTCCAGCAAGCCCAGCATCATCGGCGTGATTCCACGCGGCGGCCAGGCCAAGGACATGCGCTGGTTCATGGGCCCCGAGCGCTGCATGATGCATACCTTCAATGCCTATTCAGAAGGCAACAAGGTCATCCTGTATGCGCCGTTCTATGACGGCAATTTCTTTCCCTTCTTTCCGCCCATCGATGGCACGCCATGGAATCCGGCCAAGGCGCGCGCCTTCATCCGCAAGATCACCCTCGATCTGGACAAGCCCGGTGACAGCTGGCAGGAGGAAATCCTCTGGCCGACGCAGGTGGGCGACCTGGGCAAGGTCGATCCGCGCGTCATGTCGCTGGAGACCCGCTATCTCTACACCCTGTTCGGTGACGACAGCCGGCCGGTGGACCGCGACCATGCGCCGCCGGGCACATTCGGCAAGCCCACGAACAGCTACCTGCGTTTCGATACCAAAAGCGGGCAGGTGGATCGCTATTTCGCGGGTCCTGCGCATGCGCTCCAGGAATGCACCTTCGTGCCACGCGGCGGCAGCACCGGGCGCGAGGGGGACGGTTACCTCATGGGCGTGGCGTCGAACTACCGCGACCTGCGCTCGGAGCTGGTGATCACCGACGCGGAGCGGCTGGGCGAAGGCGACATCGCGCGCGTGATCCTGCCGTTCCGCATCAGTCAGCAGGTGCATGGCATCTGGGCCAGCGCGAAGGAACTGCCGCTGGTCTGAAAGCCGGCGGTCAGCGCTGCGGACTGGATGGCTAAGCCAGCCAGTCCCTGCCGCGCAGCGTGGTGAGATACGGCAGCAGGCGCGCATCCATCTCGGCATCGGGGCTGCGATAGGACCAGCGTGCCTCGGGCGGCATCGAGACGAGAA
>DATNCK010000034.1:0-11710 GCA_035571575.1 Steroidobacteraceae bacterium
TCGTGCATCAAGGCCAGGATGGCGCCGGTCGACAGGCGCCAGGTGTGGAAGCGGAAAATCAGATAGGCGAATACCAGCACCATGGTGATGGCCAGCGCCTTGATCGCGCTGTTGCGCAGCTCATCGCCTACCTGCGGACCGACGAAATCCGGTGGCTTGATGGTGACTTGCGGATCGACGCTCTTCAGCGCGGTGTCGACCTTGGTGCGCACCTCGTCCACGGTGATCTTCGCGTCCGGCGCCAGGCGCGCGGAGATGTCATGCGCGTTGCCGAAGGCCTGCACCGTGGGTTCATGAAAGCCCACGCCTTCCAGCGCCGTGCGCACCTTCTCCACATCCGCCGTGCCCGGAAAGGTGGCCTCGACAATGGTGCCGCCGGTGAAATCCACCGACAGGTTCAGGCCACGCGTGAAGAACAGCACCAGCGAGGCAATGACCAGGATCGCCGACAGCGTATACCAGATACGCCGCGTGGCCATGAACGGGAAGTTGGTCGCCTTATGAAAAAATTCCACGCTGGTCCCCTTTGATGGATCAGCCGATCGAGAGTTTGGCGGGCTTGTTGGCGCCGCCGTAGATGAGTGTCAGCAGCGCGCGGCTGCCGAGCATTGCCGAGAACATCGACGTGAGGATGCCGAGCACCAGCACGATGGCGAAGTTGCGGATGGCGCCAGTGCCAAACACCCACAGCACCAGACCCGCGATGAAGGTGGTGACGTTCGAATCCCAGATGGCGGACCAGGCCTTCTCGAAGCCGGCGCGGATCGAAGCCTGCGGCGACACGCCATTGCGCAGTTCCTCACGGATGCGCTCGTAGATGATGACGTTGGCGTCCACGGCCATGCCGACGGTGAGCAGGATGCCGGCGATACCGGGCAATGACAGGGAAGCCTTGAACATTCCAAGCAGCGCGAGCAGCAACAACACGTTGCCCGCCAGCACCACTGAGGCCACCACGCCAAACAGGTGGTAGTACAGGATCATGAAAACGAACAGCGACACGGATCCGATGATCAGGGCACGCACGCCAGAGCGGATATTCTCGGCACCCAGCGACGGACCGATGGGCCGCTCGCTGACAATGAACTGCTTGGCCGCCAACTGGCCCGAGCGCATCAGCAGTGCCAGCTCGCGCGCCTCACCCTGCCCCAGGCCCGTGATGTTGAACTGATTGCCGAGCACGCCGCGGATGGTCGCTTCGCTGAGCACCTGCTGATTGGTGACTTCCTGCTCGACTTCCTGGCCGTTGATGACGTGCTTCTCACGCGTCTTCTCGATGAGCACCACGGCCATGGGCTTTCCCAGGTTGGCCTGTGAGATGCGCAGCATTTCATCGCCGGCCTGTGCGTTCAGGCGGATGGCCACCGCCGGCCCTTCCTGCGTCGCAGTGGACTTGGCGTCGATGAGCTGATCGCCAGTGGCAATGAGCTCGCGCTTCAGCAGCGTGGGACGGCCCTGCGCGCCGTTCACGCCACGGTGATAGTAGAGACGCGATCCCACCGGCGCCCGACCGCGAGCCACCGCCTCTTCCACGCTGTTGACGGTATCCGTGAGGCGGAATTCCAGCGTTGCCACGCGACCGAGGATGTCTTTCACCTCGGCGGAATTCAGCACACCCGGCAGCGCCACCGAAATGCGGTCCGTGCCCTGCTGGCGCACTTCCGGTTCGGTGACACCGAGCTCGTTCACGCGATTGCGCAGCGAGGTCATATTCTGCTGGATGGCATTGCGCTGCCGCTCGATGACCTGCGCCTTGCTGAGCGTGGCATCGACGGAGGGAATAGGCCCGCTGTCGTTGACGCGATAGGTGATGTCGTTCACGACCTTCTGCATCACGTCGCGCGCTGCGGAAAGATTGGTGCCGGGCGCAAAGCTCACGCGCACGCCGTTGGCAACGCCGGCGTCGTCATTCAGCGGACCGGCATCGGTGAAATTGATCTTCGCGCTGGTGAGCGCGCGGCGGAAATCCTGCTCGTAGCTGTCGGTGAGCTGGCGTACCGCGTCGTTCACGTCGACCTGGTAAAGCAGATAGAGGCCACCGCGCAGGTCGAGGCCCAGCGGCATGGGCCGCAGGTGAAGCTTCAGGAAGAAGGCTGGGGCACGCGGAGCGCGCGCCAGCGCGGAACGGTAGGTCTGGCTCAGCGTGTCATTCACCAGATCGCGCGCAGCCACCTGAGAATTGAAATCGTCGAATGTGACCACGACGCTTTGGGCATCGGTATAGGAGTGCTTGAAGGCAATGCCCTTGGCCTTCAGTGCATCCTCGATGCTCTTGCGCCCGGCATCGTCGATGGCCGCACTGTCCTTGCGGGACACCTGCAGCGCGACGTCTTCACCGAAGAAATTCGGTGCGGCGAATAGCAACGCAAGCAGCGCCACTACGCCGACGAGGATGTACTTCCAGCGGGCGAATTCCAGCATGACGAATCAGGCGCTCTTGTATGTACCCTTGGGAACCAGTGTCGAGACCTGGGCCTTCTGGACCTTGATGCGGACGCCTTCCGCAATTTCAACGGTGAGGAAGTTGTCATTTACCTCGGTGACCTTGCCGAGTATGCCACCCGAGGTCACCACCTCGTCACCAGCACCGATCTTGGAGAGCATGCTCTGGTGCTCTTTGGCGCGCTTCTGCTGTGGACGGATCAGGAAGAAATAGAACACCACCAGCATCAGCGGCAGCAGCAGCATCTGCAGGCCTGCACCGGAGGTGGCACCGCCAGCGGCCTGGGCCTGGGCATCGGAAATCAGCAGACTCATGGATAAGGACCTATGGGCGGAAAAAACGGTCGCGCATTATGCCACAGGGGCGGATTCACCCGCGCCGGGCCAGAAAATCCCGGGCAAAGGCGGCAAACCGGCCCTCATCCAGCGCCTGGCGCATGCACCGCATCAGATCCAGGTAGAAATACAGGTTGTGCAGGGTATTGAGCCGGGCACCAAGGATTTCGTTGCACTTGTCCAGGTGCCTCAAGTAGGCCCGGGAGTAGTTGCGGCAGGTGTAGCAGCCACACTCCGGATCGATGGGACCGGTGTCCGCGGTGTGCGCCGCATTGCGAATATTCAGCACGCCGGAATGCGTGAACAGGTGTCCGTTGCGTGCATGGCGTGTGGGCATCACGCAGTCGAACATGTCGACGCCCCGGGCCACGGCGGCAACCAGATCTTCGGGCCGGCCCACCCCCATCAGGTAGCGCGGTTTGTCGCGGGGGATCAGTGGCTCGATGCCTTCGATCACGCCCAGGCGCACTTCCTCCGGTTCGCCCACGGCCAGGCCACCGATGGCGTAGCCGGGAAAGCCGACGGCCGTGAGCGCTTCCAGTGAGGCCATGCGCAATGGCACATGCATGCCGCCCTGGATGATGCCGAACAGGTTGCCGCGCGGTGGCGCTGGATCCTCGCGGTAATAGTGCGCGTGCGAGCGCGCGGCCCAGCGCATGGAGCGCTCCATCGAATCGCGTGCCTGCGCCTCAGTGGATGGCCAGGGCGTGCAGTCATCGAAGCACATGGCGATGTCGGACCCCAGCGAGCGCTGCACATCCATCGAATCTTCGGGTGTGAGGTGCACCTGACTGCCATCGATGGGCGAAGCGAAACGCACCCCCTCCTCGCTGATCTTGCGCAGTTCGGCGAGGCTGAACACCTGGAAGCCGCCCGAGTCGGTGAGGATGGGTTTCTGCCAGTGCATGAAGCCATGCAGCCCCCCATGTGCCTCGATGACCTGCGTGCCCGGACGCAGCATCAAGTGAAAGGTATTGCCGAGAATGATCTGCGCGCCCAGATCATTCAGCTCCTCGGGTGTCATCGCCTTGACGGTGCCGTAGGTACCCACGGGCATGAAGACCGGCGTCTCGATGACGCCGCGATCGAGCGTGAGACGACCGCGTCGTGCACTGCCCTCCTGGCGCAGCAGTTCGAAGCTGATCATCGCTGGTGCCCTGCCGTGATGAACATGGCATCGCCATAGCTGAAGAATCGATAGCGCTCGCGCACCGCATGCGCGTAGGCAGCCATCACATGCCCGCGGCCGGCAAAGGCCGACACCAGCATCAGCAGCGTCGATTCGGGCAGGTGGAAATTGGTGATGAGCGCATCCACGATGCGGAAAGCATAGCCCGGCGTGATGAACAGGCGCGTTTCTCCGCGCGTGGCAGCCAGTTTTGCACCGGCGGCTGCCGACTCCAGCGCGCGCGCCACGGTGGTCCCCACGGCCACCACACGGCCACCGCGTGTACGACACGCAGCCACGGCGTCGGCCAGCGACTGCGGCACCTCGTAACGCTCCGCATGCATCACATGCTCATCGAGGTTGTCGACACGCAGTGGCTGAAAAGTGCCGGCGCCCACATGCAGCGTCAGCTCGGCGCGCTGCACGCCGATGCCGTCGAGCCGTGCGATCAGCTCCGCATCGAAATGCAGGCTGGCCGTGGGCGCTGCGACGGCGCCAGGGGCGCGCGCGAAGATGCTCTGATAACGCTCGCGATCGATGGTGTCGGCGCTGCGCGCGATGTACGGAGGCAGCGGCACCGCGCCATGCGCCTCGAAAAATGCCAGCACTTCCGACGGGGTTTCGATTTCCCACAGATCCCCGGCCTCACCCGACACCTTCGCGACCACCCTCACTTCGCCGCCCGCAGTGGTCACCAGAAGATCGGGGCGAATGGCCTTGCTGGCACGCAACTGCGCCCAGGCGCGACGCTCGGCCACGGGGCGTTCCAGGAATATCTCGACGCGACCACCAGAGGGCTTGTTGCCGAACAGCCGCGCCGCCACCACACGCGTGTCGTTGAACACCAGCAGATCGCCGGCCTTCAGTAAAAAGGGCAGATCGGCGAAGTGCCGATCTGCCAACGTGCCGGTCGCGCCATCGAGGCACAGTAGCCGGCTGGCTGATCGCTGGAGGTGGGGTGCCTGTGCGATCAGCTCGGGAGGCAGTTCGTAGTGGAAATCGGCGCGCTGCATGAGGGCGCGCATGGTAGGCCTGACACCGCGAGGTGAACAGGCCCATTGCCCCCCGGCGCTTGCGCGCCGGTGATTTCCGTACTTATTTCAGTCTTCGCCGCCGGGGCCGGGCGCCTTCACTTCCAGGTTCTGGGTCTTGCGGTCGCGCTGCACGCGGATGGTGAGCTTCTCGCCCGGCTGGTAGGAACGCAGGATGCGGCCGGCATGCTGCGCGCTGCTGGGTTCGCGTCCGTCGATGGCCACAATCACGTCGCCATCCTGGAGTTTGAGGACCGGGTTGTTACCCGCCCGCACCACCAGCACGCCGGACTTCACGCCGAAATAGCTACCCAGGCGCTCGGACAGCGTGGCGAACTCGATGCCGTGGAAGCGCGATCCCATGAAACCGTCTTCCATGCGGTTCAAAATGATCTGCTGGCGTTCACCGGGGCCAGCTGCGCCCAATGGCGGCAGCTGCAGATTGAATTCACGCCGCCCCGCAGTGCCCGGGCCTTCGAAACCACCCGGACGTCCCGGCTCCCCAAAGCCACCAGGGCCGCCAGGACCGACCGGACCCCGGCGCTCGAAGCGGAAATTCTGCTGCGGCGCGGGCCGTGGCATCACATCGACGGTGAGCTTCTTGCCTTCGCGCAGCACGCCGAGCTGCAGTTTCAGATTGGGATCGACGTCCTGCATCCTCTCCACCATGGTGCGGCTGGGATTGCTTTCCCTGACCAGGTCCTGACCGCCGATCGAGGTGATGATGTCGCCGGTCTTGATACCCGCCTCGGCCGCAGGCCCACCCGGGCTGACCTCCACCACCTTGGCGCCACCCTGGCCTTCATCGGACGAGAGCTGCACGCCGATCATGGCGCGCGGCGCAGGACCATCAGTAAAGGCGAAGAATCGATTGCCGCGCCGCGGGTTCAGCTGCGCCGACAGTTCGGCAACCTGGCGCGCCGAAGCTTCCAGCTGGCGCTGCGCCTCGGCCAGACGGCGCTCGGTATCGGCAGTCTGCGCCTGCTGTTTCGCGGCATCGCCCTGCGCGGCAGCGGTGGCAGGTGCATCCGCCGCCGACGAACGCTGCGCGATGGCGCCCAGCGCCAGCGCGGCAAGCAGCGCCGGAGTAACGGTCTTCACGAAGGCTTTCATGATGGCTCCTTACAAATTCAACAAAGCATGCGCGTAGCTGACGCGCTGCAGGGACTGATTCATCTGTTCGCGGGTGGATTCGATGCGCCGCAGCTGATCCATCGGCGCGCGCTGCACACGCGCGGCCGAAAGTTCCGCATCGAGCAGCGCGATGCGATCTTCCAGTTCACTGGTGACATCGAACTGGTTCATGTCGACCAGTGCGGGCTGCTCGACGACGGTCTCGGGCTCGGAGTCGAAAGGCAGGGCCGTGGCAGCAAGCGGTGGCTCGCGCATCATCTGCGGCTGCGTTACCAGCGCGAGGATGCCCACCATTCCCAGCATCGCCACCGACAAGGCCGAACTCCACAGCGCCACACGACGCCGCGTGCAGGCACGCGCGCGGCGCTGCTCGAATGCCTCGAAATTCCAGGGCGCCGGCGCATGCTCGTGCGCGGCGAGACTTCGCAACCCTTCCTGCAGACTCATGGTGACACCTGACCTGGCGCTGGCATGGCCTGCGCGAGCGACACCGCCTGCGGCACCGACTCGGACAGCTGCGCGCGCAGCAGCGCATGAGCGCGCGACAGTTGCGACTTGGAGAAACTCACCGTGCGACCGAACATCGCCGCAATCTCCTCGTGACTGAGACCTTCCACGTCGTGCATCCACACCACGGTGCGGGCCACATCGGGCAGCAGCGCCAGTGCGCGCTCGAGGTCGATCAGTTCCGGCGAGGGAGGCTCGACTCGCGGCAGCGATGATTCCTCGAAGACAGCACCGCCAGACTCGCAGTCCGCTGCATTGACCAGGGTCTGCAGCGCGCGGCGCGCCCGCTGCCAGGGCGAGCGCTGGTACATCAGGCAGGCACGCCACGCGATCTGCCGCACCCATGCGCCGAAAGGGGCTTCCCCACGAAAATCAGGCAGGTGACGCAGCAGACTGACCATGCAGTCCTGGAAGACGTCTTCGGCCGCGGCGCGTTGCGGCACCAGCCGGCGGATCAGCGCAAACACGGGACCGGCCAGGCACTCGTAGAGCTCGCGCTGTGCCGCGCGATCTCCCGCGGCCGCCTCGCGCAGGCGCTCCGGGTCGAAAGGGATGTCTACAAACCGGCTCATCTGCCCCTTAGGATGCGGCAGATCGCCAAAAGGTCGCAGCGGGAATCAAAAAAACTTACCATCTGCGCCCCCGCATGCCCGTGTGGCGGAACTGGTAGACGCAGCAGACTCAAAATCTGCCGTTCGCAAGGACGTGTCCGTTCGATTCGGACCACGGGCACCACCCTGCCGAGGCAGGGTTCGGAAGGAATCCCCGAGGGGTCGATCAGCCTACGCTGAGAATATTGGTAGTAACGGCCGACTCGCGCTCGACCAGCGTGGCCACCGTGGCATCCAGCGGCTCGGGCTTGCCGAACAGAAAGCCCTGGCCGAAGTCCACGCCCAGCTTGCGCAGCACTTCGGACTGCTGCTGGCTCTCTACGTACTCGGCCACGGTCTGCAGCACGAAGTCGCGCGCCAGCTGCACGATGCCGCGCACCGCGGCCTCGGACTTCTTGTTGGTGGTGACTTCGCGGATGAAGCTGCCGTCGATCTTCAGCCGCGTGACCGGCAGCTGATGCACGTAGGCCAGTGAATTCGCGCCGGTGCCGAAATCATCGATGGCGATGCCGCAGCCGGCGGCGCGCAGGCGGCGCATGACCTCGGCCGCCATGGCGAGGTTGCCGGCCGCCACCTGCTCGGTGATTTCCACCACGATGCAGCCCGGCGGCAGCTTCGAGCTCTTCAATTCCTGGATGAAGTGATCGGCGAACTCTGTGTCGCAGATCGACTGTCCCGAAACATTGATGCCCATGGTGATGCGCTGGCGGGCCAGCACCTCACGATGCGGCGCCAGAATGGAGAAGGCCTTGTCCACCACGTAGCGGTCGACCATGGGCAGCATCTGGAATTTCTGCGCGGCAGCCAGCAGTCGCGCCGGATCGCCGGGCACCCCATTGCGCCCGCGCAGGCGCAGCAGCAACTCGAAGCCCAGCGGATGCTTGCGGTCGCGCAAAGCGACGATGGGCTGGGTGAACAGCTCCAGCTGTCCCTCGCGCAGCGCATCGCGCAGATCATGGGCCGCGTAGTCCTGATCCTGGCGGCGGATCATGCTGGCATCGTTCGATTGATGGATCTCTATGCGGCCGCGGCCGCGCTCCTTGGCCATGCGCAGCGCCATGTCGGCGGACAACAGCGTGCGCGGCAGGGGCTCGTCGGCCAGGTTGTATTCGGCAACGCCTGCGCTGAATGACAGCCGCGGAAAATCCTCCTGATCCTTGATCTCCACGCGCTCAAGTTCGGATTGCAGCTGCGATGCCAGATTGCAGGCGGCAGCCGCATCGATGTCGGGGATCAACAGCACGAACCTGGCCCCATCGAAGCGCGAGACCAGCGTATTCGCGGGCAGTAGCGGCGGCGCCATCAGTCGCGCGAAGGCCGCGATCACCATGTCGCCGACGTCCGCACCGTGGGTGTGGTTCAACGGCCTGAGGCCGTCGAGGTCGGCAATGACCAGTGCACCGCAACCCCGCTCACACCCGGTCATCACCGTGCGCAGCCCGCGACGCGAAAGATGGCCCGTATCCGGATCGAATTCGCGCATCAGCCGGCGCGCCAACCGCAGGCCCTGGACCTGCGCGTTGACCGCGGTCCAGGTATCGAAACGCGGCGATGTCAGTTCACGGGCGAAAACCAGCCAGGCCGGAAAACGCGCCGAGCCGGTGTCGACAGGAACCACCAGCAGTCGGCAAGCGGCAAGACGCGAGCCGCGCGCATCCTCGCCCTGCACCACCGCAGCCTGTCCCTTGCGCTCTTCCGCCGAAGCCACACGATCTGCGATGCCATCGAATTCCGTGGCCACGGCCACCGAAACTTCCGTGCCGTGAACCGCCACCGGCAGACGCAGGCGGCAATAAGGCATCCACAGCAGCACGGCGTCGGACTGCATGCGTTCACCGATTTCGCGCAGCACGTCGCCCAGCGCTACACGGTCGCGAACGCGACGGCGCAATTCATGGCCCAACCGCATCAACGCCAGATCCGCATCATGCCGTCCGGTGGCGCTGGTATCTTTGGATTCTGTTGAGTTCATAATCCCTGCATCACAGCAGATGATTGCTGCTGGCCATTCCCGAGGGCGTGACGCAGTTCCCAGCTGCGCGCGCGATATGTGTGATGGATAAACGCTTCTGCTGCTGCTGCGGCAGCCCCACCACGGTGCGCATCCCGGAGGGCGATCACCGCCCCCGCCGGGTGTGTCCGGCCTGCGGCGTGATTCACTATGAAAACCCGCGCGTGGTGGTGGGCTGCGTGCCCGAACATGAAGGCCGCATCCTCATCTGCCTGCGCGCCATCGAACCGCGGCGTGGCTACTGGACCGTTCCGGCTGGCTTCCTCGAGAACGGTGAAACCATGGAAGCCGGCGCGGCGCGCGAGTGCCACGAAGAGGCATTGGCCACCGTGGACATTGGCCCGCTGCTGGCGCTGGCCGACATTCCCGAGGCGCGGCAGATCCATGTATTTTTCCGCGCACGACTGACGGCGTCAGCCTTTGGCGCCGGCGAGGAGAGCCTCGACGCGAAGCTGGTCGAGCCCGGCGAGATTCCCTGGGACGAGCTGGCCTTTCCTTCCATCCGTTACGCGCTGGAGTGCTATTTGCGCGACCGCGAGACTGGCACCTCGCGCCCCTACCTCACGTCACTTGCGCGCCGCCTTCCGGGCTAGAATAGGCGGCTAGAGCGCTCAGGAGCCCGCATGACTTTCGTCGTCACCGAAAACTGCATCAAGTGCAAGTACATGGACTGCGTGGAAGTGTGCCCGGTGGATTGCTTCCACGAGGGCCCGAACTTCCTGGTCATCGATCCGGATGAGTGCATCGACTGCACGCTGTGCGAACCGGAATGCCCGGCCGAGGCCATTTTCTCGGAAGACGAAGTGCCGGCGGATCAGAAGGACTTTCTCAAGATCAATGCGGATCTGGCCAAGGCGTGGCCGGTGCTCACTGAGAAGAAGCCGGGACCTGCTGATGGCAAGGAATGGGACGGCAAACCCGGCAAGCGCTCTCTGCTCGAACGCTGAGATAGACGAGCGGAATCTGCGTAGGCCGCGCGGGCGTGTTCTCGCGCGGGCTGTTCGCGGCGCGCGGAAAGTCCGCTCACCACACACTCACCTCTTCGAGCACATGCTCAACTCACCCGATCCGCTAGTTGGCTCTGCCCTGAGCTTCGGTGGCGACGGACTTGCGGATGTGCACGAGCATCTGCGACGGCGGCAGATAGCCAGGAATCAGCTCGCCGTTTTCCAGGATCACGCCTGGCGTGCCGGTTACGCCGATGTCACGCCCGAGCTTGTATTCACGTGCCACGGGTGATCCGGCGCAGGCCCTGGCTTTGATCTCCTCGCCGCCCTTGGTGCGGGTGAAGGCATCCTTGCGGTCGGCAGAGCACCATACGGCGTCGGCTTTCGCCCATGATTCAGTGTCGGGCCCGGTGCGCGGGAAGAACATGTAGCGAACGCGGATGCCGAGCTTGTTGTAATCGGCGATCTGGGCATGGAGCTTGCGGCACCAGGGGCAGTCCACATCTGTGAACACAGTGATCGTGTGCTCGGCCTTGTCGGGTCCGAACACCAGCATCTGGGATTCGGGTACTTCGGAAAGTCTGGCCACGCGCAACTCACGTCGTCGCGTTTCAGACAGATTCGGGAAATCGCCCTTGTCGGACACGCGGTACATGTCGCCCGCGAACACGTATTTCGCATCGGCGGACACATAGGAAATGTCGTTGCCGTGCACCAGCTCGAAGATGCCGGGCACCGGTGTGGCGCGAAAATCCTCGGGCTTCGAGCCGGGAATCTTCGCGGCGAGCAGCACGCGCGGATCGTCCTTGCCGACGGCAGGAGCTGCGGCCGAGGGCTTGCTCGTTGCGGGAGCGGCGCCTGGAGCCGTGGGCTTGGCAGAATCCTGCGCGCAGGCCACCAGGGGCAGCAGCACGGCAATGAACAGCGTGTGACGAATGCTCATGAGGCGAGTCTAGCACTGGCCCGGGACGGGGCGATGCCCGCCCCTTCGGATCATCCCCGCGGATGATGTCGGCCGTGCATATCCTTCATGCGCTCGCGGGCCACATGGGTGTAGATCTGCGTGGTCGACAGATCGCTATGGCCCAGCAGCATCTGCACCACGCGCAGGTCGGCGCCGTGGTTCAGCAGGTGCGTGGCGAAGGCATGACGCAGCGTGTGCGGCGACAGGTCCTTTTCGATATTCGACTTGCGCGCGTAACGCTTGATGATGTGCCAGAAGGCCTGGCGGGTCATGTGGTCGCCGCGGCGCGTCGGGAAAAGATAATCGGTGCTGCGGTCGAGCAGGATCTCGCCACGACCGGTGCCGATGAATTCACGCAGCCAGCGCACGGCTTCCTCGCCCAGCGGGATCAGCCGCTCGCGGTCGCCCTTGCCCACCACGCGCAGCACGCCCTGGTTCAGGTTCAGCTGCGAATATCTCAATGAAACCAGTTCCGATACACGCAGGCCCGTGGCGTAGAGCACTTCGAGCATGGTGCGGTCGCGGCTACCGAGCGGATCGGAGACCACGGGCGCATTCA
>DATNCK010000035.1:0-10444 GCA_035571575.1 Steroidobacteraceae bacterium
CAGCTCTGATCCTTGGGATCGGCGGGCGCAACGCCGTCCACTCGGCAACGCGCGAGGGCTTCCTCGAGATTGGTGGCGAAGTAAGTGGTCTGCCATTCTGCAGAGAAGCCTGCATTGGTGACCTCGCGCGCCCGCGGCAGGAACTCCCCCACGAAGCTGGGATGCGGCCAGTCGGAGGTGAGCATCACATGTGTCGCGCGCCCCACTGGAGCGATCTGGAAGTCACTGGTGCCCTGCAGCTGCAGTTCGATCTGGAAGTCGAGCGTCTGCACAGCCGCAGCATTGATCAGTGTCAGCGGCGCCTGCACTCCGCTGCCGAGCAGCGTGGTGCCGGTGCCCGGCACAAAGGCGATGCGCGTGCCATTGGCCTGCAGTGACAGCGCCTTGCTGATGCCGCGGATGTCGCTTATGCCCAGCACCAGTCGCGGCTGGCCGAAGCGGTAGCTCTGCACGTCGGCGGCGACACCGAAGTGCGCCGGCACATCGAAGTGGCCGCTGAGCTTCGTCTTTGCATCGAAGATGCGCGCGCGATAAATGCCGCGCTCGCGCTCCTGCGTGGCAAGAGTGCCGCCCACGTCGAAGAGCTCCGGCAGCAGTCGCAGCTCGCCTGCCACATCATGCGTGACCTGGAAGGGACGACGCGCGGCATCGAGCTGTTCCTCCTGCACGGTGCGCACAAAAGGCACGATCAGGATGGGACCGGTCAGCGTCTGTGCATAGGCTGCGCTGCGTGCAATGTCCTGCACCACTGCGTTGCGCGCGGCCTGCCGCTCACGGATCAGCTCATGCACATGCACCAGCGGCACGATGAGAAACAGGGCCACGGCGCCGATGGCGCCCAGCCGCAGCATGAGGCCCCAGTTCATGCCAGCACCTTGCGTGTGGCCAGTGCAGCGAGCAGCAGCGCCGCGCCCAGGATGCCGAAGCGCAGAAACGGGCCCAGCTGCTGCAGATAGACGGCGCCGCCAGGTAACGCGCGTACCAGCGCTGGCAGCAGAAATTCAAGACAGAACACCGCGAGGCTGGCGACGCACAAGGCGCGCGCCCTCCCCCGCCACAACCAGACGGCAATCAGCCCGGCCAGCACGGTCAGCGCTGCCAGCAACAGCAACAGGTCGGCCACTTGCTGTGGCGCCTCACCCGGAACGGGTCCGTAGATGCGATCCACCCAGATGGCGCCCAGCATCAATGCCAGCAGCAGCGGATAGGCACCCGTCCACCACATGATCCCTTTCGATTCGCGCGTCACCATGCCTCTCCCGCTGTTGTGCGGAATCAGCATCGATCAAGCTGCGTCGCTGCTGTGTGGAGATTAGGTGGAGATTGCCGCCAGACGACGCGCGAGCTCAGCTTGCGGGAAGCGTCAGCACGGCACGCACACCGCCCGGCACATTGGCTATGTCAAAGGCGCCGCCGTGCAGCGACGCCACTTCCTGCACAAAACTCAGGCCCAATCCAGTGCTCTTGCGATCGCTGCCCGGCCGCGGCAACGAGTAGAAGCGCTCGGTGACGCGTGGCAACGCGAAGTCCGGGATCGACTCGCCTTCGTTGAAGACGGTCACTGCCACACGATCAGGTGATTGCGCATCGCTCAGACCCACTCGGATGCGGCACCCCGCGGCAGTGAAATCCACCGCGTTGTCGAGCAGATTGGCCAGCGCCTGTCGCACCAGGAACCGCTCGCCATTCACCACCGTAGCGGCCGGCACTTCATTCACGGCGCGGATATTCTTCTGCATCAGCTGCGGAGCGCGTCCGGTCAGCAATTCATCGATCAGTGGCTGCAGCGCAATCTGAGCGCGATCCTCCAGTGCGCGGCGCTGCTCCACTTGGGCCAGGTTCAGCAACCGCTCGCTCATCGCCTTCAGACGCGCCGTCTCGACCTCGATGTTTTCCAGCAGCCGCGTGCGCTGTGCGGCCGGCAGCTCGCCATGCAATAGTTCCGCTGCGCCCTGGATGGCCGCCAGCGGACTCTTCAGTTCGTGGGTCAACGTCTGCACGTAACGCTCGACATAGGCCTTGCCTTCCAGCTGCGAGCGCATGGTGTCGAGCGCCCGCGCCAGCTGTGCCAACTCCTCCCCCGGCAACCCGGGCACGGCGGGACGTCCGCCGGCCGTCACCGCGTCGGCGTAGACCGTGAGCCGCCGGATGGCGCGACTCAGCCACCAGGAGAGCAGCGCGCCGATCACCAGCGCTACCGCGATGAAGGAGGCCGCGAGCACACCGAGGCGCTGCTGCGCACGCTCGATGAAGGGCTGCACGCTGCGGTTGGGTTTGGCCACCGTGACGACGCCGACGATGCGTCCCGCATCACGCACCGGCGCCGCCACATACATCACCGTGGTGAGCTCATCGCCAGGCACTTCCTCGGTGGTGCGCGCACCGTATTGCCCGTGCAGCGTGCGATACACGTCGTTCCAGCGCGAATAGTCCTTGCCCACATCCCGGCCGGAAGAATCGAGCAGCACGATGCCGCGTTCATCGGTCACGTAGATGCGATGCGTGACGCCATCCTTGGAAATACCCCAGATGTCGGCGCCAGGATGGCGCTGACCATAGGCGGCCATCACGCGCGCCAGATCGCCCTGGGCCAGCGTCCCGCCGCGCACTGCCGGCGCCACGATCTCGGCCAGCAGGTTGGCGGTATCCACCAGCGTCTCTTCGGTGGACTGCCGCACTGCAGGCTTCACCTCTTCGAGCACCTGCCGCCACGCAAACCAGCCGAAGCCGGCCACCAGCACGGCGCCGATCACGAACAACCGCAGCGTCAGCGACCAGGGTTTCACGTGCCGCCAGCCCGGTCGGGCTGGTAACTGTATCCAAAGCCGCGATGCGTCTGGATGGGCTCGCTATCCGGTGCCACCTCACGCAATTTGGCGCGCAGCGCCTTGATGTGTGTGTCGACATTGCGCTCATACCCAACGTCGGTGGCTGCACCGACGGCAGCCAGCAGCTCATCACGGCCGAAAACCCGCTCTGGCGAGGAGGCGAGCTGCTGCAGCAGGCGGAATTCCAGCGCGGTGAGCTTCAGCAGTTGCCCGCGATAGCGGATGGCCATGCGCGCCACATCGATCTGGAATTCCCCATCGACCTCGCGCGACGCGCCAGTGCGCTTCAGGATCGCACGGACGCGCGCCACCACCTCTCGCGGCGAGAACGGTTTCACCACGTAGTCATCGGCGCCGATTTCCAGACCCACGATGCGGTCGAGTTCCTCCGCTCGCGCCGTCAGGAACAACACCGGCACCGTGGAGAACTGCCGCAATGCCTTGCAGCACTCGAAGCCGGTCATGTCCGGCAGCCCCACATCCAGGATCACCAGATCGATCACGCTGTCGCGCAGCACGACCAGCGCCTCGCGTGCCAGCGCCACCCGTCGCGCCGCAAAGCCCTCCGCCTGCAGCGCGAACTGCAGCGTATCGGCGATGGCGACTTCATCCTCGACGACCAGAATCTGCGGCATGTTTCGTGAACCGTGGCGGGCTCTTGTGCTGCCACCGTCCCGGCGTATGCTAAGGGCATGCTCAAATTTCTGCTCTGGCTCGTATTGCTGGTGATGTGCTGGCCGCTGGCGTTGCTGGCGCTGGTGCTCTATCCGCTGGTCTGGGTAGTGCTGCTGCCGTTTCGGATTATCGGCATCGCGGTCGACGGTGTATTTGCGCTGCTGCGTGCCGTGTTCCTGCTGCCCGCGCGCATACTGGGCGGATCCTAGCCGCCCTCACGCCGGGGGAATCACCGGCATGGCTTTCACCGCGTCGAGCACCACGCGCATGGCGCGGCAGTCATCCTCGTTGTAGGCCAGCAGGCGCTGCCGTAGTCGCGGATCGCCACCCTTGACCCAGCGGTCGAACCATTCGATGGAGGATGCGCCTGAAGGGTCGGCATCGCGCCACTGGAATCCGCAGTGCCTGGCCAGGCTCTTGATCGAGAAATCGTGCGTGGGCCACTCGCTGTGCGGCCGGATCACATCCACGTACAGATCGAGCGCGCGTGGCGGCACGAACAGCGCCTCGATTTCTTCCGGCGTGGCCACTTCGGGATAGCGGACGCCGAGCTTTCTGTATTCGGTGCGCTCATAGCGTGAGTAGTGCACCACGAGTGCATCCGGGTGGCGCCGGAACACCGCCATGGCCGCGGCGAAGGCCTCGCGCTCTGCGGCGGGGCTGGCATCGGCCGCGAAAATTCCCTCGAAGTGTTCGTGGGGTTGCCCGGCGGCATCACGTTCGCGGATGACGAAGCCGTGCAGATAGCACAGCTCGCGCATCGGATCGGTTTCGATGTCGAAGAACAGCTCTACGCGCGCAGTGCTGAATTCGATGGCCCTCGTGAGATAGGGTTGCGCGCCGCGCGTCAGTTGCAGTTGGGCGCGCCGCTGGTACTTGCGCAGCGTTGCCGCGCCGATGCGGGCAAAGGAAGTGCGCTCACCCTCAATGAAGGGATCCAGATCTGCCGTCGCCAGGCTGTGCAGCGAAGGAAATTCTTCATGCAACGCTTCGCGCGCCGCACGCCCCAGTTCCGGCAGCAGGGTCAGATCCTGCGTCGCACGCAATTCTTCGAAACAGGCGCTGCGCCACACACACTGCTTGCAGACGCCGGAGAGCGCCGGCGCGCTGGATTGCGGCGCCTCCAGCGTAGCGCGCACGGCAGCGCGGGTCTTGAGATAGAAATCCCACAGGCAGGCAGAACGCGGCCCCAGTGGAGTGCCAAGGTCGTAGCGCGTCTCGCGGCGCTGACCATCCCAGATATAGCCGTAACGGCCGGCAGCCAACCCCATCTGCTCGAGGATGTCGGTGTAAAGGGCCAGCTGCACGCCATAGTGCTTGCGCAACCGCCCCTCTTCTTCGTCATCGCCCGCCTCACGCCCGGCACCTGATTTGATGTCGATGGCCACGTAGCCACCCGCCTCGCGGCGCAGCAGGTCGGGTTCGCCGAGCAGCTCGTGTACCGACAGGCGACCGCCGTAGATCAGCGGCGCCTGGCGGGCGATGGCGGCACGGGTGGCGGCTTCTCTGGCTTCACCGCGCAGTGCAGAGAAATCTTCATAGGGCACCGTGAGCGAGGACACGAGTTCGCGCTCATGCGCAACGCCACGCTCCCACAGCATCTGCACAAAGGCACTGACGTCATCGCGCAGCACTGGATCACCCGTGGCGTCCATGGCCACGCGATGCGGACAGCTCAGATGGCTGTACAGCTGCGAGGCAGTGAGGCGGGTCATACCTGAAGTCTGCCTTGCAACGGGCCCGCCTGGGTATGGCCTTTTGCGCCGGAATTGCGGGGATTTATGCGCCGCCTGCAGGGCCGGCGTATGCTTGCGTCACGCAAAGGAGGGAGGCGCCATGCCCGACACACTCTGGACCATTCACGGCCGCGAGTTCGCGAACTGCAATTGCTCCTATGGATGTCCCTGCCAGTTCAACGCGCTGCCCACCTATGGCAACTGCTCCGCGGTAGTGGGCGTGCAGATCGACCGCGGATTCCATGGCGGCACGCCTCTGGATGGCCTGCGTCTGGCAGGCATCTTCCGCTACCCCAAGGCCATCCACGAGGGCAATGGCGAGGCGCTGCCCATCGTAGATCGGCGCGCCACGGAGGCGCAGCGCAACGCGCTGCTGCGCATCATGAGCGGACAGGACACGAAACCCGGCGCCACCATGTTTGCCGTGTTCGCCTCCATGCTGAGCAAGGTGCATGAGCCGGTGTTCGCCGACATCGATTTCCATGTGGATATCGCGCGCCGCCGGGCCCATCTGAAAGTGGATGGCTACATCGAGCAACGCGGTGAACCCATTGTCAATCCGATCACGGGCGCCGAGCACCGCATCCGCATCCAGCCGGAGGGTGGCTTTGAGTTCAAGGAAGCCGAGATCGGCCGTGGCTGGACCAAGGCCACCGGTCCGATCACCTACGATCTGAACGACTCCTACGGCCAGTTCGCTGAGCTGCATCTCTGCCAGGACGGCATCATCAATTGACCGGTGGAGAAGCGCTTGCGGGCGCATTGCGGCGCGAGCGGATCATCGCGCTGATCGCACTGTTCATCATCGCAGCCCTGGCATGGATGTGGCTGCTGCGTGAAGCCGGACGAATGTCCAGCATGGACACGGCCGCCATGGCCGGCGTGCGGATGAATCACATGCAGATGATGTCGCCCACCTTCACGGCGTGGTCTGCGCCGCTGGCCGCCTACCTGTTCGTCATGTGGTTCGTGATGATGATCGGCATGATGACGCCCTCGGCTGCTCCGATAGTGCTGCTGTATCTGGGCGTGGCCCGTCATGCCGCGCGCAGTGAGCATCGCCTTGCTTCCGCCGCCTGGTTTCTGGCCGGCTACCTGGCGGCCTGGGCTGCGTTTTCGCTGCTGGCGACAATGGCGCAATGGGCAATGGAATCCGCGGCGCTGATGACGCCAGCGATGAGCGCGGCAAGTCGACCGCTGGGTGCGGCCGTGCTGATCGCGGCGGGCGTGTATCAATGGCTGCCACTGAAGGATGCCTGCCTGGCGCAGTGCCGCGCGCCGCTGTCGTTCATCCAGCAGCGCGGTGGCTTCCCCGCCAGCGCCGCAGGCGCGCTGCGCCTGGGGTTCCAGCACGGCCTGTACTGCGTGGGCTGTTGCTGGGCGCTGATGCTGGTGCTGTTCACTGCAGGGGTGATGAATCTGCTGTGGATCGCCGTGCTGATGTGCCTGGTGCTGGCAGAAAAACTGCTGCCGCGCGGCAGGTGGATATCCCGCACGGCAGGCATCTTCGCGGTCGCTGCGGGCCTCAACATGCTGCGGTGACCCGCACATTCGCTTTCCGGCCCAGGCAGCGGCGCGACATAAGCCAAAACCTACGTCCACTGCTGGTCGAACGGATGCCGGGCCGGCGATACACTCGGGGCCTGGTTTTTTGCCTGGAGCAGCCATGGCCACGGGTTGGGCGCGCGAAGGCGCGGTACAGGAGCAGATCGATGCGACCGTGAAGGACGCGATCAATCGCGCCAAGAGCCATCTGCCGGCCGGAGAAAGCCTCGCCCAATGCGCCGACTGCGGCAATGACATCCCCGAAGGCCGTCGTACCGCGCTGCCGGGAGTAAGACTGTGTGTGGCCTGCCAGGAGCTCGCGGACCGCGAGGAACGCCCGGTGGCTGGCTACAATCGCCGCGGCAGCAAGGACAGCCAGCTGCGCTGAAAACGCGACTTTTGCGGCGCGCTGGCACTAGACTGCCGCCCCGAGAACAAGAACAGCACCGGCCGACCGGCGCGAGACCGCTTACGATTTCTTTACAGACAACTGACGATAATTGGAGGATCCGGTGGAGAACACGACGCAGCTGCAGCTCGAAGATTTGCTCTTTCCGCTGCAGGAAGTACGCACCAACAACGGACATGACGTGAACGGCGATCGAGCCGGCACGCAGCTGCAATATGGACAGCAGGTGCAGAAGATGGAAGGCCAGCCGGGCCGCTATGCGCTGATCGCTTCGGTGCGCACCGACAATGCCGCGAGCAAGAACGCGCCCTACACCTTTGCGGTGGAGGCCTATGCGGTGTTCAACATCACCGGCGCGGCCGATGAAGCAGCCGAGCAGCAGGCGCTGCTGGCCAATGGCTTTCCGATGCTGATGGGCGCCATCCGCGAGCATCTGGCGCAGCTCACGGTGCGTGCACCCTGGGGACGCTTCCTGATCAATTCGATCCCGCTGTCGCCGCCGACGCAGATCAACTTCATCTGATCATCTTGAAGCGTTGAAGAAGATGCGCCGCCGGCTTGCCGCGCGGCGCATTTTCATTTGCCGAACAGGCCCTTGAGCTTGTTCTTCACTTTCTCTTTCACTTCATCCTTGTGCTTCTCGACTTCCTGCTTGACCCGCTCCTTGGCCATGCCGGCGAGGTCCGGACGGACTTTGGGATCTTCGAGAGTGCCGGTGATATTCACAGGAATGCTGGCGCGCGCCAGCTGCGCCGTGCCTTCGTCGGCACCGGGCGGCGTCTTCAACACCGTCGCCGTCACTTTGTAATCCAGCGCTTGCGTCACCAGGTTGGTGCTGCCGGCGCCGGTGATGCGCAGCAACTGCGAGGTGATGAGCAGATCCTTCGTGGTCGCCACACCATTGACCACATCGGCCGAGGTCTTGAAGTTTTCAAAAGCCGTGCGTTTGGTATTGGTGGCGGCCGCGAGCTGCCGCTTCTGGATCAGTGACTGCGCCTGCGCGATGGCGTACCAGATGTCCACGCCTTCCACGGCGCCGTTCTGCAGATCGGTGCTGATCGTGCCGGTCAGGGTTTTCAACAACGCCGCGCCATTGCGCCCCAGGCCGGCCAGCTTCACGTCCAGATTACCGCGGCCCGACAGCCGCTTGCTGTCGGCGTATTCCTTCATCAGCGCCGCGATGTCGATGCCGGACAGGTGCTCATCCATGGTCAGCCGCGGCGTGGCCTGGCGCATGTCGAGCCCGATGTTGCCGCTGTAGCTTCCGCCGTAGAGTTTCGCCGCCAGCGGCGCGAAGCGAGCCTGCGCATCGGCTACATCAATCGCGGCACTGAGCTGGGTGAGATGCGCGCCTCCCACCTTGATCTGGCCGACATTGAACGATCCCTTGGCGCGCAGCGCCTTCAGCAGATCTACCGGCAGTTCGATGGGTTCGGCTTTTGCGGTTTCACCCGCGACCGGAGGAGGCTGGTAGCGATCCAGATCGATGCGATCCAGGTTCAGCGCGAAATCCATGCCGCTGTTGGCTGTGTTGTAGGCGAAGCGACCGGAGAGTTGTGACTCATCGAGCTTCAGCTTCAGATCATTCATGCGCGCCACACCGCCCTGCCAGGCGTAGGCGCCCTGCGCGGCAAAACTCGCCAATGCGGATTTGTCGCGTGTGACTGGTGCCGCGATACCGAACTGCGCCATCAGATCGCGCGGCGCAAGTTCCGCTAGCTGGAAGGAACCGTTCAAGGCCGGCGCATCGATGAGCTTGCTGCCCGCAATGCGACCTGCGAGCTTTGCCGCGCCGACTTGCGCAGTGAAGGTGGTATCGGCCAGGGTCTGCGCCGAAAGATTCAGATCGGCAGCGGGAGAGGTGAACTTCCAGGCCAGCGGCTTGGGTGCGCCGGCGGGCTGTACATCGCCCTGCAGGTCCAGCTTCGCCAGCTGGTAACGCTGCTGGTCCAGGTCGAGCGTCAGCTCGAACTGCGCCTTCAAAGGCATGGGCCGGGTGTTGGGGGTGCTGACCAGGTTCAGGCTGATCGCCACGGGAATCGCCACACCCGGGGCCACATGGCCGATGTCCACTTTCACATCACTGGCGACCATGCCCTCGAACGCGAGGCGGCTGTCCTTGATGCTCACACCCGCCAGATTCAGCCCTGGCACCTGGCCCGGCTTCTCGGGCGCAGCGGGCTCCTTGCTGCCCCAATCCTCCCAGTTGCCCTTGCCGGCGGAATTCTGCTTCAGCTTCAGATCGAGCCCGTCGATTTCAATGCGCCCTACCTCGAGCTGCTTGTGCAGCAGAGGCATCAGCTTCACGCTCATCGAGGAGCGCTTCAGCGTCAGAAAAGGCTCGTCGCCGAAGCCCGCGGGATTGCCGAGACTGGCTTCACCGGTTTCCAGCGAGATCCAGGGAAAGACCGAGAGCTTGAGCTTGCCGGGCAGGGACAGACTGCGCCCCGTGGAGTCTTTCACCGCCGCCGAGATGCGATCCTTGTAATCGTTGGGATCGACGAACAGCCACACGGCCAGCAGCGCCAGCACCAGCAAGGCGATCAGGCCGCCGATCGCGAAACCCAGAATCTTGAATGCACGCATGGATGTCTCCCAAGCGGTAAGCCCCTAGCTTACCGAAAGCCTCGACCCGCGTAGTCAGCGAGGCCGACTGAAAAATATGCCATCCGGCGTGTCCGCCGCCGGAAACTGCCGCAGCAAATTCAGCGAGGCGGGATCCAGCACCGATACCTGGCCGCTGTAGGCCGTGAGATACAGCTGACCGTTCACGGGATTCACCTGGATGCCGCCCGTACCCGTACCCAGTGCAGCGCTACTCTGCGCCACTACCTGACGGGTGGCCACGTCGACCTTCCACACACGGATGCCGGCGGGCTGCCGGTTGGGTTCTATGCCCATGTTGTACAGATAGCGCCCATCAGGGCTGAAGCGCGCAACAAACGGTGCGCCATCGATGTCCACGGTGAAATCCAGCGCCGCATCGGCAGTGCGGTAGAAGGCGATCTTCTTCGACTGCCACAGGCTGGTGACGAACCAGCGGCCATCGGGGCTGAGCGTCATGCGCTGGTTCGAGGCTCCAGCATCGACAGTGGTCACCAGCTTGCGCGCAGGCACATCGATCACCGACAGCGTGCGGTCGCCGACGTTGCTGGTGTAGATGCGCTGCTCATCGCGGCTCAGCGCAAAGAAATGCGTGTTGCGCGAACCTGTGGGCAGCCTGCGGACGATGGCGCGCTTCTGCGGGTCGA
>DATNCK010000036.1:0-4773 GCA_035571575.1 Steroidobacteraceae bacterium
AGCGGTGGACTGACCTTCGCCGATGGCATCTCGGCCGCTGAACGTTTCGTCGAACTGCAGGCGCAGATGGACATCCTGGTGTTGATCTCCAACTGCCCGCAGCTGAACAATCCCTGCAACGCCTACAATCCGACTCCGGTACGTGTGTTGAGCTGGAACAGCGCGTGAAACCCGCGCGCTGCCGATGGGACGACCCATCGTGTCTTCTTGCAATAGCCGGGACGACCTGGCGCAGAAGCAAAGAAGCTGCGCAATGTTCCAGAAAGTCCTGATCGCAAACCGCGGTGCCATCGCCTGCCGCATCATCCGTACTCTGCAGCGGCTGGGCATTGCCTCTGTCGCCGTCTATTCCGATGCCGACGCCGCCTCTGCCCATGTGCGGATGGCCGACGAGGCGGTGCGTCTCGGACCGCCTCCGGCCGCAGAGAGCTATCTACGCGCTGATGCATTGCTCGCCGCGGCCCGCGCCTGCGGCGCGCAGGCCATCCACCCTGGTTATGGTTTCCTGTCGGAGAATGCGGACTTTGCCGAGGCCTGCGAGGCAGCCGGCATTGCCTTCATCGGCCCGACGCCGACGCAGATCCGTCAGTTCGGCCTCAAGCACACGGCCAGGGCGCTGGCCGAGTCCAACGCATTGCCGCTGTTGCCGGGCAGCGGACTGCTGCCGGATCTGCCCGCCGCGCTGACCGAAGCCGAACGCATCGGCTATCCGGTGATGCTGAAGAGCACCGCCGGCGGCGGCGGCATCGGCATGCAGCTGTGCGCCGATGCCACGGACCTGGGCCGCGCCTTTGACAGCGTGCGGGCGTTGGCCGGTGCGAACTTCCGTGACAGCGGCGTATTCCTCGAAAAGTATGTGGCCAACGCGCGGCATATCGAGGTGCAATTGTTCGGCGACGGCCGCGGCCAGGTCATCGCATTGGGTGAGCGCGATTGCTCGATGCAGCGACGCAATCAGAAGGTGATCGAAGAAGCGCCTGCTCCCGGCCTGACGCCCGAGGTGAGAAGCGCGCTGCATGCCGCTGCCGTGCGACTCGGGCGGGCCATTGGTTACCGCTCGGCGGGCACAGTGGAATTCGTGTACGACGCCGACGCTCGCGATTTCTACTTTCTGGAGGTCAACACCCGGCTGCAGGTCGAGCATGGTGTGACGGAAGAGATCTACGGCATCGACCTGGTTGAATGGATGCTGCGGACCGCGGCAGGCGAGGCACCGGATCTGAATGATTTCGTTGCCGCGCCGCGTGGCCATGCGGTGCAGGCAAGGCTTTATGCAGAAGACCCCGCGCGTGCCTTTCGTCCGTCCAGTGGTCTGCTGACTGAAGTGCGGTTGCCCGGGGGCCTGCGCGTGGATGGCTGGATTGAAACCGGCACCGAGGTGACCACCTGGTACGACCCCATGCTGGCGAAGGTGATCGCGCACGCGCCCACGCGCGAAGCAGCCATCGAGCATCTGGCCGCGGGCCTGGAACAGGCCAGGGTGCATGGCATCGAGACCAACCTGCCCTTCCTGCGTCTGCTGCTGGAGAACGCCGATTTTCGTGCGGGAAATCCCGCCACGCGACTGATCGGCCGGCTGGTTTTCCAGGGCCCGGATATCGAGGTGCTTCAACCGGGCACGATGACCACTTTGCAGGATTGGCCCGGCCGGTTGGGGTACTGGGATGTCGGCGTGCCGCCGTCTGGTCCCATGGATGAGCGTTCGCTGCGCCTGGCCAATCGCCTGGTCGGAAATCAAGAAGGTGCCGCGGCGCTGGAAATGACGGCCACAGGCGCCACACTGCGCTTCAACTGCGATGCGCTGGTCGCGTTGTGCGGCGCCAGCATGCCGGCCATGCTCGATCGCCAACCTGTTGCGCTGTGGCAGGCATTGTCCGTACGCGCTGGCAGCGTGCTGTCGTTGGGAACCATCGCCAATGGTGGACAGCGCTGCTACCTGGCTGTGCAGGGCGGATTCGATCTGCCCGAATACATGGGCAGCCACTCGACCTTCACACTGGGCGGCTTCGGCGGGCATGGCGGACGAGCGCTGCGCACCGGCGATGTTCTGCGGCTGCGGCAGCCGACACCGCAGGCACAGCTTGTCGCATCCATGGATGCAGCGCTGGTGCCGGCGTACGCATCGCCATGGCAGCTTGCCGTGGTCGAAGGCCCGCATGGCGCACCGGATTTCTTCACCCCCGAAGACATGGAGATGTTCTTCGCCACGGACTGGGAGGTGCACTACAACTCCAGTCGCACCGGCGTGCGATTGATTGGCCCGAAGCCGCGCTGGGCGCGCGCCGATGGCGGCGAGGCCGGATTGCATCCTTCGAATATCCACGACAATGCCTATGCACCCGGCACCATCGACTTCACCGGCGACATGCCGGTGATTCTCGGCCCCGATGGGCCCAGCCTGGGCGGCTTTGTCTGTCCCGCAACGGTGTGCCTGGCCGATCTGTGGAAGGTGGGCCAGCTGCGTCCGGGTGATCGCGTGCGCTTTCATGCCGTGAGCGCCGAACAGGCACGAGGGCTGCTGGCGCAGCAGGACCGGGAGATCGCAACGCTGCGCCCGGAGCCACTGCCCCTATCAACGCCGCGCCGCGCGCCCTCCTCTGGCAATCCCTCGATATTGATTCAGCGCGCCGCGAACGAACGTCACGCCGAGATCTGCATCCGCCAGTCGGGCGAGGACAACCTGCTGGTCGAATTCGGTCCGCCGGTTCTCGACCTCGTGCTGCGCTTCCAGGTGCAGGCGCTGTACGATCAGCTGCGCGCACACCCCTTCGAGGGCATGCGCGAGCTGACACCGGGAATACGCTCGCTGCAGGTTCACTTCGACCCACGCCTGGTGCCGCAGGCGAAGGTGATCGATGCCGTGCTGCGCGCACTCGATGGTCTGCCGGACGTCGGGGCCATGCAGGTAGCCAGCCGCATCGTGCATCTGCCGCTGTCATGGAATGATCCGGCGGTTCAGTTGGCAACGCAGCGTTACGCGCAGTCGGTGCGTGCGGATGCGCCCTGGTGTCCGGACAACATCGAGTTCATCCGTCGCATCAATGGACTGGATTCGATCGAGGACGTTCGTCGCATCGTCTTCGATGCCAGTTACCTGGTGATGGGGCTTGGGGATGTCTATCTCGGCGCTCCAGTGGCCACACCCCTGGATCCCCGCCACCGCCTCGTTACTACGAAGTACAACCCGGCACGCACCTGGACACCGGAAAACGCCGTCGGCATCGGCGGCGCCTATCTGTGCGTGTACGGCATGGAAGGTCCCGGCGGTTACCAGTTCGTCGGTCGTACCGTGCAGATGTGGAACCGCTTCCGGCAGACCCGGGAATTCACCGCGGGCCAGCAGTGGCTGCTGCGTTTCTTCGACCAGATCCGGTTTTATCCTGTGAGCGCCGAAGAGTTATTGCAGATTCGCGCCGACTTCCCTGCGGGCAGATACCCGCTGAAAATCGAGGACAGCACTCTGGCGCTGACTGATTACCAGCAGTTCCTGCGCGACAACGCTGCATCGATTGAGAAGTTCCGCAATGCGCAGCAGCTGGCCTTCGACGCCGAACGCGCGCGCTGGCGGGCCGCCGGCCTGACTGAAACACCGCCACAGGAAGCCGTGGTTGCCACGGTGAGCGAGGCACTTCCGCAGGGCTGCGCGGCGGCACGCGCGCCGGTGGCCGGGAGCGTGTGGCAGCTGCGCGTGCAGCCTGGCGCCAGCGTGGCAGCTGGCGACGAACTGGTGGTGCTGGAGGCGATGAAGATGGAGATCAGCGTGCGCGCTGAGACCGCCGGCGTGGTGCAGGCCGTCTACTGCAAACGCGGCCGCGCGGTGCAGTCAGGCGATCTGCTGGTCGCCCTGCGCACAGAGACCTAGGAGTCAGCGATGCGTTTGAATATATCCAGTCTTGCGGCGGCTTACCGTTCGCAAACACTGACACCGCGACAGACCGTGGATTACGTTCTCGAACAGATCGCGCAGGCAGGGACCAATCCGGTGTGGATTTCGCGCTTCGATGCCGCGGCACTCCATGCGCGCGCTGAACAGCTCAGTGCATCGGATCCTGCATCACTGCCCCTGTACGGCATCCCGTTCGCCGTGAAGGACAATCTCGACCTGCAGGGGCTGCCGACGACAGCAGCCTGTCCGGACTTCGCGTACACGCCGACCGAATCTGCGCGGGTGGTGCAACGTCTACTCGACGCCGGCGCCATCGCCATCGGCAAGACCAATCTCGACCAATTCGCCACTGGCCTGGTGGGCACGCGCTCGCCTTACGGCATCTGCCACAACGCCTTTGATCGGGACTATCTTAGCGGCGGCTCTTCGAGTGGCTCTGCGCTGGCCGTCGCGACAGGTGTCGTGAGCTTCGCACTGGGCACCGACACTGCCGGCTCGGGCAGAGTACCGGCAGCGTTCAACAACATCCTTGGCTACAAGCCCACACTGGGACTGCTCAGCACGCGCGGCGTGCTGCCCGCCTGCCGCTCGCTGGATGCCGTTTCGATCTTTGCGCTGACGGCGGGCGATGCGCAGGCTGTGGGTGCCGTGGCCGCCAGCTTCGATGCTGACGATCCATGGTCCCGCATGTCGCAGCCCGCTGGCGGTCGTTGCTGGTCGCAGCGCGTTCCACGGGTTGCAGTGCCCGATCCGGCGCAGCTCGAATTTTTTGGCAACGCCGAGTACGCCGAACTGTTCACCGCCGCCATCGAGCGGGTGACTTCCCTCGGTACCAAGGTGCATACCGTGGACATCGAGCCGCTGCTGCAAGCGGCGCAATTGCTGTA
>DATNCK010000037.1:0-2383 GCA_035571575.1 Steroidobacteraceae bacterium
TCGGTCAAGGCCAAGGAAATGCACGAAGAGGCCGAGGCCGTGCAGAGCTATCGCACGGAATCCGGTGGTGGCTCTTCAGGCACCAGCCTGGGCGACCTGCTGAAGGAGCAGATCGGCAGCGACCGCGACTGATGCAATGACTTGAGGCGCGCGCCCGTCAGGGGCGCGCGTTCTTTGAGACAATCCCGGGACTCACGGCATGACGAAGTCGGAACTCATCGAGATCATCACGGCCAAGCAGAAGCATCTGCCGGCGCGCGACGTCGAACTGGCTTTGAAGCAGATCCTGGAGATCATGAGCGACGCGCTGGCACAGGGCGAGCGCATCGAGATCCGCGGTTTCGGCAGCTTCTCGCTGCACTTCCGGCCGCCGCGGCAGGGAAGAAACCCCAAGACGGGTGAGGCCGTGGCGCTTTCCGGCAAGCATGTGCCCCACTTCAAGCCTGGCAAGGATCTGCGCGAGCGCGTCAACGACAGCGCTGGCACGCCGATCCGCGACTGATCCCGTACCGTAATCTGCGCATCTGCGCCCGATAAGCAGGCGGCGCGACTCCGGCGCCGGACCTACTCTGGAAAGCGATCGATCCTGATCGTCATTTTCCAGGAGCTTTCCATGTACAGGCATTCCACGACACTGGTGACCCTCATTGTAGGGGCTGCCCTGCAGTTCTCCGGCTTCATTGCCCAGGCCGGGCCCGTCAACGTCAACACCGCCGACGCAGAAACGCTGTCACGTGAACTCAAGGGCATCGGCATGAAGCGTGCCGAGGCTATCGTTGAATATCGCAAGAAATTCGGCCCCTTCAAGTCGGCGGATGAACTGGCGCTGGTAAAGGGGATAGGTCCCTCTGCCATCCAGAAAAATCGTGAATTCGTCCGCATTGACGCCAAGGCGGCGGTAGCGGCGGCAAAGCCTGCCGCGAAGCCGGTCGCAGAAGCACAGCGTCCATCTCCGGCGAAGCGCTAGTCCTGTACTATTGTGGCCTCTGAAAGGCCTGCAAGGAACGGCGCGCTGTGGCACTACGACGAGTAACGGACAACAACCGGATCAGGACGGCCGTCTTCCCTGTTGCGGGACGCGGTACACGCTTCCTGCCGGCCACCAAGGCCAGTCCAAAGGAAATGCTGCCGGTCGTGGACAAGCCGCTGATCCAGTATGCGGTGGAGGAAGCGCTGGCCGCCGGCGCGACGCGCCTGGTGTTCATCACGGGCGCGTCGAAACGCGCCATCGAAGACCACTTCGACACAGACACCGAACTGGAAAAGCTGCTGGACGCGCAGGGCAAATCCAAGCTCGCCGATCAGGTGCGCAGCGTGCTGCCGGCATCGGCTACCTGCATCTACATTCGCCAGCCGGCGCCACTGGGTCTGGGGCACGCCGTGCTGTGCGCACGGCCCGCCGTGGGCGATGAGCCCTTCTTCGTACACCTGGCCGACGATCTCATCTACAACGCCGACCAACCCTGCCTGAAACAGATGGCTGAGGTGCACGCACGGCAGCGCTGCAGCGTGCTGGGTGTGGAAGAGGTCGATCCTAGCGAAACCGACAAGTACGGTATTGTCGACGCAGACGGCAGCAAGGCCAGCGTCGCGCAGATCAGCGCCATCGTCGAAAAACCCAAGCCGTCGGAGGCGCCATCAAATCTCGCCGTGGTGGGCCGCTATGTACTCACCGCGCGCATCTTTGATCATCTCGAACAGATCGGTCAGGGCGCCGGCGGGGAAATCCAGCTCACCGATGGCATCGCGCGACTGATGAAGGAGGAGGCCGTGTATGCCTACCGCTTCAAAGGCAAGCGCTACGACTGCGGCAGCAAGCTGGGTTATCTGCAAGCTACGGTGGAGTACGGCCTGCGGCACCCGGCGCTGGGATCAGGCTTCCGCACCTATCTCGACAGTTTCCTCGCGCAGTCCAAAAGCTAAGGCGGGAACCACCGGCGTGGCCGGTGAATGCAGGTCAGTCAGGGTGCTGCCGCACGATGCGGCAGCACACGTGAACCCACGACCAGCGTAATCAGCAGCAGCGCAGCGGAGAGCAGGAAGGGCGCGCCCAGCAGAGGCTCGCCGCCATGGCGCACAGCCGCGGCGAATACCTGCGTGAATACCACGGGCCCCAGCATGCCGGTGATGGCGCGAATGCTGCCCAACGCGCCCTGCAGCTGGCCTTGCTCCGTGGGATCGATTCGCCGGCTCATCAGCGACTGGAAGGAAGGATTGGCCACACCCCACAGGGCAACCAATGCGATGCCGAACAGGAAAATGCCGCCAGTGGGTGCGAAGCCAAAGACGAGAAACCCGCACATGCCGCAGGCCAGGCCAAACAGCGCAGCGCGGCGCTCGCCGAGGCGGCGCACCAGCGGCCGTACCAGCAACATGGAAACCA
>DATNCK010000038.1:0-5478 GCA_035571575.1 Steroidobacteraceae bacterium
GGCCAGATAGTTCTGCTTCACTTCCGGATGCACTCGGCCATCGAAGTTGCGGTTGCCCGACAGCACCGAACAGCCGATCACATCCCCGGCACGCACCGCGGCCGAGATTTCGCTCTTCAGCGGACCGGAATTGCCGATGCAGGTGGTGCAGCCATAACCCACCAGATTGAAGCCGATGCCCGCAAGCTCATCGAGCAGGCCGGCAGCGGTGAGGTAATCCGTCACCACGCGTGAGCCTGGTGCCAGCGAGGTCTTCACCCAGGGCTTGCTGTTGAGCCCCACGCGGCGGGCATTGCGCGCCACCAGTCCGGCCGCGATCAACACATAGGGATTCGAAGTATTCGTGCAGCTGGTGATGGCGGCGATCAGCACGGCGCCATCGCGCACCTCGAAGCTCTGCTTGCCAACCACTGCGGTAGACGCCCCGGTGGCGGCGGGGTTCTTCTTTGCGCGCTCATCAGCCTGCTTCTTGAATGCCGCCTGATAGGCCGTCTTGGCGCTCTTCAGGGGCACGCGATCCTGCGGGCGGCTGGGCCCGGCGAGACTGGGTTCGACGGTGGCAAGATCCAGTTCCAGCACATCGGTGTAGTCGGCGGCCTTCTGCCCATTCACCCGCCACATGCCCTGCGCCTTGGCATAAGCCTCGACCAGTTCCACCTGCTCAGCCGGACGTCCCGACAGCTTCAGATAGCGGATGGTCTCTTCGTCGATCGGGAAGATGGCGCAGGTGCTGCCGAATTCCGGCGACATGTTGCCGATGGTGGCGCGGTCAGCCAGCGGCAGACTGGCGAGTCCGTCGCCGAAGAACTCCACGAATTTATCCACCACGCCTTTCTTGCGCAGCATCTCGGTGACGGTAAGCACGAGATCTGTGGCAGTGGTGCCGGCGGGCAAGGTGCCCGACAGCTTGAAGCCGATGACCTGCGGGATGAGCATGGTCACCGGCTGGCCGAGCATGGCGGCTTCGGCTTCGATGCCACCCACGCCCCAGCCGAGCACGCCCAGGCCATTGATCATGGTGGTGTGCGAGTCGGTGCCGACCACGGTGTCCGGATAGGCTTCGGGTGCCATGCTGCTGCCCGCCTCGGCGTCCTTCGCGAAGATCACGCGGCCCAGGAACTCCAGGTTCACCTGGTGCACGATGCCGGTGTTCGGCGGCACCACCTTGAAATTCCGGAACGCGCTCTGGCCCCAGCGCAGGAACGAATAACGCTCACCATTGCGCTCGAACTCGATGCGATTGTTGTCGGCCAGCGCCTGCGCCGTGCCGTATTCATCCACCTGCACGGAGTGGTCGATCACCAGTTCGGCGGGCGCCAGCGGATTCACACGCTCGGGATTGCCACCGAGCCGCTTGATGGCGTCGCGCATCGCGGCCAGATCCACCACGCAGGGCACGCCGGTGAAGTCCTGCATGATCACGCGTGCCGGTGTGAACGAGATTTCATGGGCTGGTGTGGCCTTGGCATCCCAGGCCAGCAGTGCGTCGATGTCGGCCCGGGTGACGTTCACGCCATCTTCGAAGCGCAGCAGATTCTCCAGCAGGATCTTCAGCGAATAAGGCAGGCGGGCCACCTTCTCTGCCGGCAACGCCCCGAAACTCCAGATCGTGTGCGGGCGTCCGTTCACGGACAGGGTGGTACGTGCCTTATAACTGTCGGTCATGGAATCCTCCGGGAATTGCCATAATTATATATCGGTTCGGCGGATGACTCCTCCGCCAAGGCACCGCGAACCGACGTAGATCACAGCGGACTGGCCGGGAGTGACGGCCCGCTGTGGTTTTTGCGGAGTAATCTGCAAACCATCGGCCTCGGTTTCGATTACCGCCGGTTGATCCGGTTGCCGGTAGCGCAGGCGCACGGCCAGGGGTTCGCGGTCCTTCGGTGGCGTGCCCAACCAGTTGATGGGTCCCGTGTGCACGCGATGGCACAGCAGCGCGGCATGGTCTTCACCCTGCGCCACGATCAACGCATTGCGCGCGCTGTCCTTGGCCACCACATACCAGGGTTCGCCACTCGATCCCTTCAGTCCGCCGATGCCAATGCCGCCGCGCTGTCCCAGCGTGTAGAAGGGCAGACCGATGTGCGTGCCGATTTCGTCACCGGAATCGGTGCGCACCGGTCCGGGCGAATGACCGATGTACTGCTCGAGAAATTCACGAAACGGGCGTTCGCCGATGAAGCAGATGCCCGTGCTGTCGCGCTTGTCAGCCACGGGCAAGCCGCTCTCGCGCGCCAGCGCGCGCACCTGCGACTTGTGCAGATCGCCCAGCGGCATCAGTGCCTGCGCCAGGCGTTCGCGCGGCACCGCATGCAGGAAGTACGACTGGTCTTTTTCAGGATCCAGGCCCTTGTGCAATTCGACACCATCGGGACCCGGAACCAGCCGTGCGTAGTGGCCTGTGGCGAGCCGTGAAGCGCCCAGGCGCTGCGCATGCCGCAGGCAGTCGCCGAACTTGATTTCCCGGTTGCACAGCACATCGGGATTGGGCGTGAGACCCGCGCGGTAGTCGGCCAGAAACCCTGCAAACACACGCTCGCGGTACTCGCGCGCGAAGTCCACCCGATGCAGCACAATGCCCAGCTCGTTCGCTACGCGGCGCGCGTCCTGGAAATCCTCGGCGGCCGTGCAGTAACCCGCGTCCTCGTCCCAGTTGTGCATGAACAGGGCCTGCACTTCGAGACCCTGGCGTTTGAGCAGCAATGCGGTAACGGCGGAATCCACGCCGCCCGACAGCGCGACCATGATCGGCGCAGCCATGATGGTCAGGCGCTTTGCGCGACGGCGGTGGCGTCGATATGTGTCAGCGCATCCAGGCCGTAGCGTTGGCCAGCCAGGTGGTCGTCGATGCAACGCAGAACCAGCGGGCTGCGCAAACGCGAGGATTGCGCCAGCAGTTGCTCGCGGGTCATCCAGTGCGCGGCCATGATGCCCCGATCCAGGCGTCGTTCGGGTTCGTGGCCGTCCACGTCACCGCTCAGTGCCACGCGCAGGAAGCTGCGACCCGTATCGGGATTGCGCCACAGATACACGCCCAGCAGGTGGCGCGGCACAAAGTGCCAGGCGGTCTCTTCGAGGGTTTCGCGCACCGTGGCGGCGATGATGGATTCGCCGTCTTCGACATGGCCGGCCGGCTGGTTGAACACCAGCCGTTCGCTGATGCGTTCCTCGACGATCAGGAACCGATCGTTGCGCTGCACGATCGAGGCGACTGTGAGGTCCGGGCGCCAGGTCATGCAGCGCAGTATATGTCAGCAGCCAGCGCGGACCGAACGCTTCAGTACTTCGGAACGCTGGCGATCCACATCTCGTCGAACTCCTGCAGGTACAGGCGCGCGATGGGCGGCTGATTGAAACCCGCAACGCCATCCCAGCTGCCGACCTGGGCGCGATAGACGATGGCCTTGGCATCCGCGATCAACATGCCGCTGGTGCGTCCGGCGTACTGGGCGTTGAGTGTGCGGATTTCAATGTGTCCGGAGAGCCGGCGGCGCATGGCGGCCAGCCGGTTAGGCGAGGTGTAGGGCACGGCCCGCTGCGTCAGCAGCCGCACCTTGGCAAAACTGTGGCTGAGCAGGAAGCGCTTGATCAGATCCAGGAAGGCCGGCTGCTCGTACAGCTGGGGTTCCAGGTCCAGGGTGAAGATCGACAGCAGTCGCTGTGCGCCGGAAACGGCGCGGCGCGAGGCCGAGCGCACATCATCGAGATTGGTCAGGACCTGCAGGGGTTCGAGGGCGTCGGAATAGCCCGCGCCGCCCCGTCCCAGCATGGGTACTGGAGCGGCAGCGCCCGACGCCGACCCGGCAAAAAAGTATTGCGGTCCTCCCATGCGGCCGATCATGTAAGGCCGCGGGGCTGCAAATTGTGGTCAAGTTCACGCTTCGCCCGGCACCCGGATACCACTGGGAAGGAACTGCGCCGCGCGTCTCAAAAAACGCCAGCTTATGTCTGGTCCGATCGAAGACCTTCAGGCGATGGATCGCGCCAGTCTGGCGGCAAGGCCCACGTAGGCTGCCGGTGTGAGCTGCAGCAGCCGGGCGCGCTCGGGCTCCGGCAGGGGCAGTCCCCGGATCAGCTCGGCCAGAGATTCCCGCGTCAGCGGTTTGCCGCGTGAATGCGCCTTCAACAGTTCGTAGCCATCCGGAACGCCGGCGGCCCGCAGCACCGTCTGCACGGGCTCCGCCAGGACTTCCCAGGCTTCGGCCAGATCGGCGGCCAGGCGATCCGCGTCCGGGGCGATCTTGCCCAGGCCGCGCAGCGCCGCGCGCCAGGCGATGAGGCAATGGCCCAGCGCCACACCAAGGTTGCGCAGCACCGTGGAATCGGTCAGGTCGCGCTGCCAGCGCGACACCGGCAGCTTCTCGGAGAAGTGACGCAGCAGCGCATTGGCTACACCCAGATTGCCTTCCGCATTCTCGAAGTCGATGGGATTGATCTTGTGCGGCATCGTCGATGAGCCGACTTCGCCTTCGACCGGACGCTGGCGCAGATAGCCCAGCGACACATAGCCCCAGATGTCGCGACACAGGTCGATGCCGATGACGTTGATCGAAGCCAGCGCATCGCAGTACTCGCCGATCCAGTCATGCGGCTCGATCTGCGTGGTCAGCGGATTCCAGGCCAGCTCACACTGGCCGACGAATTTCTCCGACACCTTCAGCCAGTCCACATCCGCAAAGGCCGCGGCATGCGCGTTGAAATTGCCCACCGCGCCATTCCACTTGCCCAGGATCTCCACGCGCTCCAGTCGTCGCCGCGCCCGTGCAATGCGAGCGTGGACATTGGCGAATTCCTTGCCCAGTGTGGTGGGCGAGGCGGTCTGGCCATGGGTGCGCGACAGCATGGGAAGTTCGGCATTGGCATGGGCGAACTGGGCCAGCACCTGCAGCAGGGCATCGATGGCCGGCAGCAGTTGCTCGCTGCGCGCCCGTTGCAGCAGGCGCGCATAGCTGATGTTGTTGATGTCTTCGGAAGTACAGCCGAAGTGCACCAGCTCCAGCTGCGCCGGTGTGGCGCCACTGGCCTTCAGTTCGTCACGCACGAAGTACTCGACGGCCTTCACATCGTGGTTGATGCGTTTCTCGATGTTCTTGACCGTCACTGCGCAGGTGGCGCCGGGATCTTCGGCCAGCGACTGCAATCGCTTGCGCACCGGGGGCGACAGATTGCGCGCTGCTTCATTAGGCAGCACATCGCCCAGGCACAGCAGCCACAGAGCCTCGACGCGCACGCGCTCGCGTGTCAGTCCGGCTTCCGACAGCAACTGGGCCAATCCCTCGGTGGCCGCACGATAGCGGCCATCGACGGGCGACAGGGCGGTGAGACTGGCTTCCATGAAGAGGTGGGCGTCGCCTGAGTGATACGATCCGCACATCATAACTGAAGCGCCTTTGCAGGCGGGACGAGCGCATGACCACAGGATTCCGAACCGAACGCGACAGCATGGGTGAACTCTCGGTGCCGGCCGATGCACTG
>DATNCK010000039.1:0-15138 GCA_035571575.1 Steroidobacteraceae bacterium
CGAAGCACGAACCGCGGTGACGCGAGGGCCAGTGCTGCTGGCGCGCGCCACGTAGTAGAGAAGATTGTTCAGCAGCTCAACCGGCGGATGCTGCGCATACTGGGGCTCGCCCTGCTCATAGAGCCGCTTCAGCTCGCGGTCGGCCAACCCCAGCAGGCGCTTGAGCGAAACGCCGCTTTCCAGCCCGCGCTCGCGCAAGGCCTCGACTACCGCACCCACCACCCACCACAGCTGGAAAAGCGGCTGCGTGGTCGCTGCACGTTCGAACTGGGTGGCGACTGCCGCCAGGTTCTCCAGGTGCGCATCGACACGCTCGCCGCGTATCCAGCCGATCAGCGCCATCTGGAAGCGTGAGCGCGCCTTGCGCGCCATCTGATTGATGCTCTTGCGCTCTGCTTCGGTAGGCACAGGCTGCGGTGCGGCCTGCTGGTCCGACTTCAGGTTGAGTGACAGCAGCGTGCCTTCGGACAGCAGCGGGCTGCCACGCACGGCGCGCATGTCGTTGAGCAGTGGCAGCAGCACCAGCGCCAGATCGCGGCCACCGGCCAGCACACGGTCCAGGTAGCCGGGCAGCTGCACCATCGAGCGCATCAGCGCATCGAGGGCCTCGTTCTGGTTCTTCTTTTCACCCGCCGTGGCTTCCAGATAACTGCAGACCTGATGCATCTCCTCGGCCAGCAGTGCAGCGCCATGGATCTCCATGACGCGCAGTACGCCCTGCACCTGCGCCAGTTCGCTGCGGCTCTTCTGCAGCAGCGCAACGTTGTCCATCTGCTCGACATAGGCTTCGAGCGCAATGCGCGCCTCGGCCAGCGAAGCGGTGACTTCGCGAGCTACGGCATCCAGCGTCTGGCTGGCGACCTGCGGCGTCAGTTCGCTGGCGGGCTCAGCCATTCATTTCACCGGAGACACGCCGGAAAGTACCGGTGGTCGCCACTTCCGGATCCGGAGTCAGCGGCTGGCGATGCTTGCCGGTGGCGCCCGTGGCGCCGTTGTCGGGCAGGCGGAAGCCCGACACCGACTTGCGCAGCGCCGCAGAGAGCTGCGCCAGTTTGGCGATGGCCTCTGAAGTGCTGCTGGTGGCATCGGTGGTCTGTGAGCTGATTTCGCGCAGCACCTGCATGTTGCGCGCCACGCTCTGCGAACTCTGCGACTGGCTGCGGGCGCTGGCGGAGATGTTCTGCACCAGGCTCGCGATCTGGTTCGACACCTGCTCGATCTTCTCCAGCGCGCTGCCGGCGTTTTCGGCCAGTGTCGCGCCGCCCACCACATCCGCGGTGGAACGTTCCATTGAAACCACGGCGCCGTTGGTATCCGCCTGAATGGTGCGCACCAGCGCATCGATCTGCTTGGTGGCATTGGTGGCACGCTCGGCGAGGCGCTGCACTTCGTCGGCCACGACCGCAAAGCCACGACCCGCTTCGCCGGCCATCGAGGCCTGGATCGAAGCATTGAGCGCGAGGATGTTGGTCTGTTCGGCGAGATCATTGATGAGCTCGACGATATTGCCGATCTCCTGCGAGCTCTCGCCCAGGCGCTTGATGCGCTTGGAGGTCTCCTGGATGGTCTCGCGGATCGTGTTCATGCCGTCGATGGTGCGCCGCACGGCCTCGCCGCCCTTGTGAGCGATATCCACCGAATGGCGCGCCACGTCGGCCGCGCGCTCGGCGTTGCCCGAAACCTCTTCGATCGATCCGGCCATGGCGCCGATGGATTCGGTGGCCGAGGCGATCTGCCGCGTCTGCGCACTGGAAGACTTCGCCAGATGCGCGGACAGCGCCTGCGTCTGCCGGGCGGCGCCGTCGAGCTGCACGGAAGACTGGTTGATGGTGGTCACGAGACCACGCAGCGATTCCACGGCGATGTTCACCGAGTCAGCGATCGCGCCGGTGATGTCTTCAGTCACTGTGGCCGTGGCGGTGAGATCGCCCTGCCCGAGACCTGCGATTTCATCGAGCAGGCGCAGGATGGCGCCCTGGTTGCGTTCGTTCTCCAGGCGCTGCGCTTCCACCGCCATGCGCGTCGCCGCGGTGTCATCGACCGAGGCACGCACGGAGAGGAACAACAGTCCCAGCGGAATCAGCGCCACCAGCGCCAGCAGGCCGCCGAGCTTGCCGAACGAGCTGCCGGAAAACAGGCCAAGGCCTGCCGCCAGACACAGCACCAGTGCCGTCAGCGTGATGAAGACCACGCTGCGGGAAGTGTTGGAATTGTCAGGCTGCTGCATCCAGGAACCCCGGGTTTTCAACGAGCAGGCGCAGACTCAGCACGGGCCAGGCTTCGGACCCGCGGCGAAAAGCACCCGCGATATAGCGCTCGCAGCGCACGATGGTTGGCGGCGCATTGCCGCTGAATTCACCGTCGGTGAAACGCCGGAAGCCCAGCACCTCATCGACCATCAGACCGGCCGGCACGTCGCGATGATTCACGACCAGCAGCCGGGTGTTGCGGGTCAGCGGCGTGGCGCCACTGCCCAGGAATTGACGCAGATCGACCACTGGCAGCAATGCGCCACGCACATTGGCCAGCCCCTTCACCCAGCCCTTGGCACCCGGCACGCGAGTGAGCTGATTTGGATACGGCAGCACTTCGCGGGTTTCCTCGCGTGCCACCAGATAGGCCTCGCCGGCCATGCGCCAGGCAACGCCTACCCATTCACGGTCGGGTGCGGCTTCTTCACCGGGGGCGGCAGTGGCCGCCCGGCCGCGGCGATCGAGCGCAACCAGCAGATCGTAAGGCTTGTCGCGCAGTGCGCGGATCAGGGAACTGGTGTCCACCCCTTGGCGCTCCCTCAAGCGGCGAGCGTGGCTTGGGCTTTCTGCACCAGCAGGTCGGGGGAGACAGGCTTGACCATGTAGTCCACCGCGCCCTGGCGCAGGCCCCACACGCGATCGGTTTCCAGTCCCTTGGAGGTGACCATCACGATCGGAATCGACTTGGTGCCCGGATCGTTCACGATGGCGCGGGTGGCCTGGTAGCCATTCATGCCCGGCATCACGATGTCCATGAAGATGAGGTCGGGGTGCATTTCCTTGGCAAGGCGCACGCCTTCCTGGCCATCGGCCGCGGTAGCGGTCTTGAAGCCGCTCTTTTCGAGCGCTTTCTTCATGACATGCACTTCTGTCGGCGAATCGTCGACGATGAGTATGAGGGCCACGTTCCTATCTCCCAATGTGCGTCTCGATCGCACCCAGCAGTTCTTCTTTGGTGAACGGCTTTGTCAGGTAATGCTCGGAGCCGACGATGCGCCCGCGCGCCCGGTCGAACAGGCCGTCCTTGGATGAAAGCATGATGACGGGAATGGTGCGGAAGACCTTGTTGTGCTTGATCAGCGCACAGGTCTGATAACCATCGAGCCGCGGCATCATGATGTCTACGAAGACGATGTCCGGCTGGTGGTCGGCGATCTTCGCCAGCGCATCGAAACCATCGATGGCGGTGAACACCTCGCAACCCTCCTTGGCCAGCAACGTTTCAGCAGTGCGCCGGATGGTTTTGCTGTCGTCGATGACGAGCACTTTCAGACCTTTGAGGCTCGTGTTCTCGTCACCCACCGTAATCGCACTCCCGGCCGCATTCATGGCCTGTGGAACCCGTCGTGTTTTAACATATCGGCCTACCCCTCGCCATCGCCGGGGTCATGGACCCCAGCGAGCAAAAACGCGGTGCACTGCCGGATTTTGACAGTGGGATAACATCACGCGTTGAACTGGTGCACGCTTTACGGAAGTGCTTATGTCGTCCCGCCCCCGCCTCGCTGTCGTCATGGACCCCATTGGCGAAATCAAATACGCCAAGGACACCACTCTGGCCATGCTGCTGGCTGCACAGCGCCGCGGCTATGAGCTGCTCTACCTGGAGCAGGCAGACCTCTGCCTGCGGGATGGCGTGGCCCGCGGCCGGGCCCGGCCGCTGCAGGTGTTTGCGGACCCGGGGCGCTGGTTTGAGCTCGGCGAGGCCGTGGATCTGCCACTGGGCCAGATCGACGTGATCCTGATGCGCAAGGATCCGCCCTTCGACATGGAATTCATCTACACCACCTACATCCTCGACCGGGCTGAACTGGCCGGCGCGCTGGTGGTGAATCGCCCGGCAGGCCTGCGCGACATGAACGAGAAGGTCTACACGGCCTGGTTCCCGGAGTTCTGCGCTCCCACGCTGGTCACACGCGACATGGAGGCCATGGCAGCCTTCGCCGTGGAGCACGAGCGCATCGTGGTCAAACCCCTGGATGGCATGGGTGGCCGCTCGATCTTCGTGGTCGACCGCCAGGACAAGAACCTGCGCGTGGTATTCGAAACGCTCACCGGCTATGGCTCGCGTTTCGCCATCGTGCAGCGCTACCTGCCGCAGATCGTCGAGAGCGGCGATTCGCGCGTGCTGGTCATCGATGGCCAGCCCGCGCCTTACGCGCTGGCGCGCATGCCTTCGGCCACGGACAACCGCGGCAACCTCGCGGCCGGCGCCAAGGGTGTGGCGCGGCCGCTCAACGATCGGGATCGCGCCATTGTCGCAGGCATCGGCCCGAAGCTCGCCGAGCGCGGCATGCTGTTCGTCGGGCTGGATGTGATCGGCGGCTGCGTCACGGAGATCAACGTGACCAGCCCCACCGGCGTGCGGGAAATCGACAAGCAGTTTGCCACCGACCTGGCCTCGCTGCTGATCGACGCCATCGACAAGCGGCTGGCAGCGCGGACCCGGAACTGATTGATCGATGCAGCCTGCCGCCGAAACACTGTCCGCTCCGCCCCGCCTGAACCGGCGGCGCTCGGATGGCATGCAGGGCCGCCAGACACGCGACCGGCTCACCACCATGCTGCTACTGGCCGGGCTGCTGCATGGGCTGGTGATCCTCGGCATCTCGTTCTCGAATCCTTACGAGAAGAGCCCGGTCGATCGCGGCATGGAAGTGGTGCTGGTGTCGGAGGAGCTTCCCGAGGCCCGCGACAACCCCACCGCGACCTATCTTTCGCAGCGCACGCAGACCGGTTCGGGCAATACGCAGGAACGGCGCACGGCCAGATTGCCGTCGCCGGCGCAGCAGGAAGCCGGTGCGGCCACGAAGCCACCGGCGCCGGAAACCGAGGCCAGCGAGCAGCTGTTGTCGAGCGCCAATGGCGCTCGCGCCACTGCCATCCAGATGCTGGCAGTACCGGAAAAGCCTGGCAGCGAAAGCACGGCGGCCGTGTCTTCGCGCAAGGGCGACGAGGAACTGGTGCTGCGCGGCGTGACGCGCGATGAGCTCTACCTCAGCGCCGACACCAGAGCTTCGCGGCTGGCGCCTTACCTGGACGCCTGGCGGCGGCGCGTCGAGAGAATTGGCACCATCAACTTTCCCACCGCGGCGCGGCGACGCGGCCTGACCGGCAATCCGGTGATCGAAGTGACGCTGCGACGCGATGGGCGGCTGCAGACCGCACGCATCCAGCGCTCCAGCGGCCATGCGGAGATCGACGCGGCTGCGCTCGACATCCTGCGGCTGGCCAGCCCGTTCGATCCATTCCCTGCGGATCTGGCGCGCGACTACCGCACGCTGCGCTTCCCTTATGAATGGCGCTTTGAAGCCGGAGAACCTGCCACAGGCACGGTTTCCGTTCCTTGAGACTGGGATCGACCACCCCCATACTGGGAAACATGGCCAAAACGGGCAATCTGACCAATCAATTGCTGGTCGCCATGCCGGGTCTCGACGACCCGCACTTCGCGCAGACCGTCACGCTGGTCTGCGAGCACAGCGACAAGGGCGCACTGGGCATCGTGCTGAACAAGCCCCTCACCATGCGCCTTTCCGAAGTGCTGACCCAGATGAATCTCGAGGCCCGCGATGAAGTCGGCACGCAGATCGTGCTGCGCGGCGGCCCGGTGCACCAGGACCGTGGCTTCGTGCTGCATCGGCCGGGCGGCGCATGGGAATCCACTCACAAGATCTCCGACAGCATCCAGGTGACCACCAGCCGTGACGTGCTGGCCGCCATGGCCCGCGGCGAAGGTCCGGAGAACGCCTTCATCGCGCTGGGCTACGCGCAATGGGCCGCCGGCCAGCTCGAGCAGGAACTCAAGGACAACTCCTGGCTGACGCTGCCGCTGAACGAGGCGGTACTGTTCCAGCTGCCCTACGAAGAGCGCTGGCTGGCGGCCTGGCGTTCACTGGGCGTCGATGTCACGGATGTGAGCACGCGCGCTGGACATGCCTGACGGCGCGCTCCGCCGTAACCGTCCCGCATCGTGAGTGACGCGCGCATTGTCGTCGCCTTCGACTTCGGGCACCGGCGCATCGGGCTGGCTGTGGGCGACACCCTCACACGCACGGCCGCCCCACACACCACCCTGACCTCACCCGTCACCGGGCCGGACTGGCCCGGCATCGATCGCGCACTGAAACTGCTCGGTCCCGACCTGCTGGTGGTCGGCGCACCTTATAATGACGATGGTTCTCCGGGTCGAATTGCCGCAGACGCGGATGCCTTCGCGGCCCAGCTTGCCGAACGCTACAAGTTGCCAGTGGAGCGCGCCGATGAGCGCTACAGCTCGACGGCAGCGCACAGCCTGCTGCGCGAACAGCGCGCCTCGGGCCAGCGGCGGCGCGCGCTGCGCAAGGGCGACATCGACAGCGCCGCAGCGGCCGTGCTGCTGACAACCTGGCTGCAGCGACCGGGACAGTGAAGGGTGAGTTGAAGGGATGGAAATGACTGAGCAGCGCCGCGCCGATGGCAGCCTGAGACACCTGCTGACCCTGGAAGGCCTGTCCCGCGCCGAGCTGGAAGCATTGCTCGAACGCGCGCAGCACCATGTGCGCCGACTGGGCGAACCGGCACCGCGCTCCAATGCGCTGGAAGGCGTGACGGTAGCCAACATGTTCACCGAGCCTTCCACACGCACGCGCGTGTCCTTCGAGCTGGCCGCCAAGCGGCTGGGTGCCGAAGTGGTGAATCTCGAAGTGCAGCTGTCTTCGCGCGTCAAAGGCGAGAGCATGCTCGACACCATCTTCACGCTCGAAGCGCTGCATGTGGACGTGTTCGTGCTGCGCGATGCCGAGGCCGGAGTGCCCGCCATGGTGGCCGCGCATGTGGCGCCGCATGTCAGCGTGCTCTCCGCTGGCGAAGCGCATCTGTCGCACCCCACACAGGGGCTGCTCGATGCGTTGACGGTGCTGCAGCACAAGCGCCGCTGCGATGGACTTTCGATTGCGATTGCCGGAGACATCCGGCACTCACGGGTGGCGCGCTCGGCCTGCCATGCCTTCCAGACTCTGGGCGTGAAGGATCTGCGCATCGTCGCGCCTGAAGCCCTGATGCCTGACCCTGGTGAATTCAACGGATGCACCCGCGTCACCGACATCGCGCAGGGCATCGGTGGTTGCGACGTGGTGATGATGCTGCGCATCCAGAAAGAGCGCTTCGCCAATACCACCATCCCGGCGGGCGATGATTACTTCCGCGAATTCGGCCTGACGCCGGCGCGACTGGCGCTGGCCAAACCCGATGCCATCGTGATGCATCCGCAGCCGATGAACCGCGGCGTGGAAATCGACGGCGCCATTGCCGACGGTCCGCGCTCGGTGATCCGCCAGCAGGTCACCAATGGCGTGGCGGTGCGCATGGCGGCACTGGAAATACTTGCTGCGCCTCTGGCCGCTCGGCGGGGGCGCTGACCATGGCCTACGCCACCGGCCGCGCGCATCGCGGCACCATCTTCGTCGAAGATGCCATCGTGCTGTCGCGCGAGGATTTTGCAGGGCGCCAGCATGTGCTGCGCGTCACTGCGCCGGAAACCGCCGCGCGCGCCACCGCGGGCAGCTTCGTGCATGTGACAGTGGATCCGGCCGTTCCCATGCGCCGGCCACTGTCGATCATGCGGGTGGATCGCGAGGCCGGCTGGATCGAACTGCTGTTCAAGATCCATGGCCATGGCCTGCAGCATCTGGCGGCACGACGCGCCGGTGACACCGTGAATCTGCTGGGGCCCATCGGCCGTGGATTTGTGCCTCATGTCGAGAAACCACGCACGCTGCTGATCGGTGGTGGCGTGGGCATTCCGCCCATGGTGTTTCTGGCCGACACGCTGCGCGAACGCGCTGCGGAGGGCTTCAAACCCTTTGCCATACTGGGCTCTGAGCTGCCGTTTCCTTTCCGCGCGCGACCCTCGACGATTGTGGTGCCAGGCATGCCCGAGGGCGTGATCGCAGCCATGCCACTGCTCGACGGCTGGAGTGTGCCCAGCCGCCTGACCAGCAAGTCGGGATTTCCCGGCTGCCATGATGGCTACGTGACGGATCTCGCGCGCCTGTGGCTGCAGCAGCTCGCGCCCCCGGCACGCGCCGAGGTGGAGATTTTCGCCTGCGGTCCCACGCCCATGCTCAAGGCCGTGGCCCAGCTGGCGCGGGAATTCGCGCTGCCCTGCCAGGTTTCGCTGGAGGAATACATGGCCTGCGCGGTGGGTGGCTGCGCGGGCTGCGTGGTGGAAGTGGCTACGCCTGCAGGGCCTGCGATGGAGCGGGTCTGCGTGGACGGCCCGGTGTTCGACGCGTATACGGTATTCAAAGACTAACCAACGGGGGATCGATCATGCATTCTGCAAAACTGCGCCATGCGGCCACTGCGCTGGCCTTCACCTTGGGATTGGCCGTGTTGTCGGCCAACGCCGCGGAGCCAGCCGCCGCGGCACCGCCGAAGCCCTATGCGATTCCGGCCAGCGCACCGAAGTATGTGCGCGACGCCGTGCAGTCGAAGGATCGCACCGACGCAATGACCGCACGCGATGCCGACCGCAAACCGGCCGAATTGCTGGCGCTGTCGGGCGTGAAGCCCGGCGACCGCGTGGTGGAGATCGCTTCGTTCGGCCAGTACTTCACCACGCTGCTTTCGAGCATCGTCGGTGACAAAGGCGAGGTCTATATGTATGACCTGCCCTATCTCGAGGCGCGCACGGCTGGCCCCAGTCGCGACTTCGTCTCCAAGCATCCCAACTCGCGCTTCCAGATCGTGGATTTCAATGCCATCGAACTGCCGCAAAACGTCGACGTCGTATTCAACGTGCTTTATTACCATGACCTGTCGATCAACAAGATCGACACAGCGATGCTGAACAAGAAGGTGTTCGATTCGCTGAAGCCCGGCGGCATCTTCTTCGTGGTCGATCACAATGCCCGGCCGGGATCGGGCCGCCAAGACACGGACAAGCTGCATCGCATCGATCCGGCCGTGGTGAAACAGGAAATCCAGGCGGCGGGCTTCCAGCTGGTGGAAGAGAGCAAGCTGCTGGCGAACCCGGAAGACGATCACAGCTGGATGGTGTTTTCGCCCGGCAAGCGCGGCACCACGGATCAGTCGGTGTTCAAGTTCCGCAAGCCGCTGAAGAAATAGAGCCTGTGACCGGCACGCGCGATGCAGTCTGCGTCGCGCGGTTTCCTGCCTCCCGGCGGAGCGTCGACATTCCCGGGCCGTCTCACGCGCGAAATCGCTGCACGGCCCTTTTCCTGCAACTCAATCAAAACGCCTGGTCGAAGGCGACTTCGCCTTGCACCGCCACCTGGTACGCCGAGACGCGCCGCTCGAAGAAGTTGGTGAGCTCCTGCACATCCTGCAGTTCCATGAAGTGGAACGGGTTCTTCGCGCCGTACAGGGGCGGCAGCGACAGCTGCGCCAATCGCTGATCGGCCACGTATTCCAGGTATTGGCGCATTTCGCGCCGCGTCATGCCCACCACGCCGCCGGAGAGCACGTCTTCGGCGAACAGTGATTCGCAGTCCACGGCCGAGGCGATCATCTCGCGCACTTGCGCTGCCCACCCGGCGTCGAACAACTCGGGGTTCTCGCGCCGCACCGTGCGCAGCACTTCGAAGGCGAAGGCCATGTGCGCGCTCTCATCGCGGAATACCCAGGCCGTTCCCGCGGCGAGGCCGGGCAGCAGCCCGCGCGAGCGCAGGAAATACACATAGGCAAAGGCACCGAAGAAGAACAGCCCCTCGATGCAGGCCGCGAAGGCCGTGAGGTTCAGCACGAAGCGACGCTTGTCGGCCGCAGTGTCGAGACTGGGGATGGCATACACCTCATCGGTCCAGCGCTGGCAGAACTCAGCCTTGGCACGAATCGAGGCAATGTTCTCGATGGCAGCGAAAGCCTGAGCGCGCCGCGCCTGGTCTGGCACGTAGTTGTCCAGCAGCGTGAGATAGAACTGGATGTGCAGCGCCTCCTCGAACAACTGACGCGACAGGTACATACGCGCCTCGGGCGCATTGATATGCCGGTACAGGCTGATGACCAGATTGTTGGCGACGATGGAATCCCCGGTGGCGAAGAAGGCCACCAGCCGCTCGATGAGATGCCGCTCGGCCGGCGTCATGCGCTGCCGCAGATGCGCCAGGTCGATCTGGAAGTCGATCTCCTCCACCGTCCAGGTGTTCTTGATCGCGCCCCGATACATCTCGTAGAAGCGCGGGTAGCGCATGGGGCGCAGCGTGAGGTCAAAGCCGCTGTCCAGAAGTCGCAGAGCCTGGCCGCTCACTGGCAGGCCTCGCAGGTTTCCGGATTCTCGAGAGAGCAGGCGACGGCGGCCGGTTCAGGCGTGGCCTCCCTGCCGGTCACCGTCGTCTTGGCAATCTGCGTCGCCGGGCGCGAGCGCAGGTAGTACGTGGTCTTCAATCCCTGTTTCCACGCGTACATGTACATGCTGGAGAGCTGCCCGATGTTGGGATTGGCCATGAACAGGTTCAGCGACTGGCTCTGGTCGATGTAGGCGCCGCGCTCGGCGGCCAGATCGATCAGCGCGCGCATGGGCAGCTCCCATGCCGTGCGGTAGACGCTCCGCAGCTCTTCGGGAATCTGCGCAATACCCTGGATGGAACCATCGGCAAGCTTGATGGCGTCGCGGATCTCGGCAGTCCACAGCCCCAGGCTGCGCAATTCCTCGACCAGGTAGCGATTGATCTGCAGGAAATCACCGGACAGCGTCTCGCGCTTGAACAGATTCGACACCTGCGGCTCGATGCACTCGTAGCAGCCGGCAATCGAGGCAATGGTGGCGGTGGGCGCGATGGCAATCAGCAGGCTGTTGCGCAGGCCATGCATCTTGATTTCCTCGCGCAGCGCGCGCCACTGTGCGGAGTCTTCCGGCAGCACGCCCCAGTGCTCGAACTGCAACACCCCCGAAGCGGCGCGCGTCAGCTCGAAGGCGTCATGCGGACCGTTCTGGCGCGCCAGTTCCATCGACGCGCGCAGGGCGTGGAAGTAGATCGTGGACTGGATGCGCGTGGAAAGCGCCCTTGCCTCCACGCTGTCGAAGGCCAGGCGCAGCTTGAAGAACACATCCTGCAGACCCATCACGCCCAGGCCCACGGGCCGCCAGCGCATGTTCGAAGTGCGCGTCGTGCTGATGGGGTAGTAGTTCAGGTCGATGACACGGTCGAGCTGTCGTACGGCGATTTCAACCGTGTGAGCCAGCTGTTCGAAATCGAATCCCTCCGGGGCCGTGTGCCGCGCGAGATTGATCGACCCCAGATTGCACACGGCGGTCTCGCCGTTGTGCGTCACTTCCAGAATCTCCGTGCACAGGTTCGACAGGTGCACGGTGTGGCCAGGCTGGCCGGTCTGGTTGCAGGCGCGATTGGACTTGTCCTTGAAGGTCATCCAGCCGTTGCCCGTCTGTGCCAGCACCCGCATCATCCGGGCATACAGGTCACGTGCCGGCAGCTGCTTCTTCGCAAGGCCCGTGGCCTCGGCCTGCACATAGGCCGACTCGAAAGCCTCGCCGAACAGATCCGGCAGCTCCGGCACATCCTTGGGATCGAACAGCGACCACTGCCCGTTCTGCTCCACACGCTGCATGAAAAGATCGGGAATCCAGTTGGCGATGTTGATGTGGTGCGTGCGACGTCCTTCATCGCCGGTGTTGTCGCGCAGTTCGAGAAAACTCTCGATGTCCGCATGCCAGGGTTCCAGATACACGCAGGCCGCGCCCTTGCGCTTGCCGCCCTGGTTCACCGCGGCCACCGAGGAATCCAGGGTCTTCAGCCAGGGCACGATGCCATTGGAGAGACCATTCGTCGCACGGATCAGCGAGCCTTCCGAGCGCACACGGTGAAAAGCGATGCCGATGCCGCCGGAGAATTTCGACAGCAGCGCCACATCCTTGTAGCGGTCGTAGATGGATTCCAGTGAATCCTGCGGAGAATCCAGCAGGAAGCAGCTCGACAGCTGCTCGTGGCGCGTACCCGAATTGAACAGTGTGGGCGAGCTCGGGATGTAATCCAGCGAAGACATCAGCCCGTAGAGATCCAGTGCCTCCTGCACACTGGCCGACAGCGCGACGGCAATACGCAGCCAGAAATGCTGCGGCGTCTCGATCACCTGTCGCCGCGTCGGATGCTTCAGCAGGTAGCGGTCGTACAAGGTGCGCAGGCCGAAGTATTCCAGCCGCTGGGTGCGCGCCGCATCGACGGCGTCGTTGAGCTTGCGCGCATGCGCCTCGACGAAGGCCAGCACGCGTTCGTTGATGAGCCCCACGTCGAAGCCCAGACGTATCGACTGCGAGAAGGAGTAGATGCCCTGCCCCTGCACCTCCTTGTCGACATAGCCGGCCAGCAGGCGCGAGGCCAGTTGCGAATACTCCGGCTCCTCGGCCATGAACGAGGCGGCGGTGCGGATGGACAGCTCATCCAGCTCGCGCGTGGTGGCGCCGTCGTAGAGACCCGCGATGGTCTTCAGCGCCACGCGCATGGCGTCGACCTCGTTCAGGCCGTCGCAGCAGCGGCTCACGGCGCGCACGATCTTGTTGACGTCCACCGGTTCACGCTCGCCGCTGCGCTTGGTCACGCCCATCGAGGTGCGCGCGGCCTGCGGCGGGGTCAGTCTGAAGTCGGCTTGTACGGGTGAAAGGCGCGGCGCGGTGGCCGCATTGCTGCTGTCGAGGTTCATCATTCCTTGGGCTCCCTAGGCCAAGGGCCCAGGGGACGGAACGGCTACCCGCAAAGGGACAGACCCTGCGCAGATATCGCCAGCTCCTCCCACGAGAGCCCGAGATTTCGCATCCACCGGATTTCCGGTGAACGGCTGCGGCAGGTCTTCGGACTCTCGGGCATCGATCGGCTTGGGGCCGACCGGCCTACTCGGCGCACTTCCCAGGGTTGCTGCTGCAATCCCAGTGTCTTCGCGCCTTTCGTTCCCGATCACCGCTGCGGGGCAGTTCCGGATTTCTTCGTTGCGCGAAGTCACCGGATTCCCTATTAAGCCCTTCCCTCACTATAGCTTGGGTCGGACACCGCTGGCAGCCACAAGATATTGCGATCCGCTCACAGCGTCAACTGCGCCAACGGTTCTCATAACGGTTCTCAACTGGCCCGTATGGATCCCGGTCACTAGCGTGACCGGCCTTTCGCATCCAACCAAGCTTTTGGGGGTTTTCATGTCGACGCGTCGTCACCTGCCGCTGGCGGGTTCCGCCCTGCTGCTCGTCACACAGGCCATGCCGGCTCTGGCGGCCAGCATCGCCGCCACCGAAGAAGATGAGATGCGCGAGGTCATCGTCACCGCGAAGAGCCTCGAGGTCACCACCCCGCTGGAACTGTCGAAACTCGGCTACGACGTGGAATTCCTGACCAATGAACAGGTGAAGCGGCAGGGCTTCGTCGACGTCACGCAGGCATTGGAAATGCTGGTGCCGGGCGCCTTCGTGACCACACAGGCTGGCGCCTTCAGCTACGTCAACCTGTCACTGCAGGGCTCGCGCACGGCCGACGTGCTGTGGACCGTCGACGGCGTGCGCATCAACAACCGCCTGTACAACGGCACCAGCCCCGCCGACACGCTGCCCGCCAGCATGATCGAGCGCATCGAGGTGCTGAAGGGCGGCCAGGGACTGCTGTACGGCACCCAGGCTGCGGCCGGCGTGATCAATATCGTGACCAAGGCCTTTACCGACACTCCGGATGGCGCCGTGAGTCTCGGCGGCGACAGCCGCGATGGTCTGCATGCGAATGGCTATGTGCGCGGCGCGCTGGGCGAGCATCACTTCGTCGCCTGGGCTTCCAAGGACAAGAGCGACGGCTACAGCCTGTATGACAACTACCAGCCCGGCGCCAGCACGCGTGACCGCGCCTACAACGTGGACAGCTACGGCCTCAAGTACGGTTTCAATTTCACCGACGACCTGCGCCTCACGCTGCAGGGGGTACACACCGAAGCGGCACTGGACTATCCCAGCCCCACTGAAACCGACCAGAACCGGCGCAACGAGGAAATTCTCAGCGGCAGGCTCGACTACAAGGCCAACGATCAGGTGCAGTTGTTCGTCAAGGGCTATGTCCACGACTGGGATTCACATTTTGTCGAGGACGTGACCAATCCCTCCGCAGCTTTCTGGGGCTTCAAGGACTACGGCGTCAGCGCCGCGGCGCAGCTGAACCTCACTCGCGGCCTGCAATACGACGTGGGCGTGGACTACCAGAGATACCACGGCCGCGACGAGGTGCTGCTGATCGAGGGGCTGACCGAGAAGGCGCAGGCCGTGTTCGCCCAGCTGCGCACCACAGACGATCTGTCGACGCGCGCGCATTTCACGGCCGGCCTGCGCTACAACGACACCGGTGGCGCCAAGGCCACGGTCTGGAGCGCCTCCAGCGTGTACAACCTCACAGAGTCGCTGTTCATCGAGGGCTCGCTGGGCACTTCCTTCCTGCTGCCGGATGCCTACGAGCTGTATGCGATCGATCCCACCGACACACGTGGCAACCCCGATCTGAAGCCCGAAGAGAGCTTCAACATCAATCTGGCCATCGGCGGCCGCATCGAGGCTGGTGCGCGCCCGCTGGCCTGGCAGATCACGGGCTGGAGACGCCGCATCAAGAACCTGATCATCGACGATGACACCAATCCTCCCGCCGGTTTCGACACGGTGTTCATCAACAGCGATGGCCGTGTGAAGACCTCGGGCGTCGAGCTGCTGCTGCGGGGCTCGCTCACCAATGCGCTGTCCTTTGATACCAGCTACATGTTCAGCCGCGAACGCGATCCCAATACGGGACGGCAGCTGCAGAACCGGCCGAAGAACAGCGGCAAGCTGGGCCTCACCTGGGAACAGGCGGGCAGCCCCTTCGGCGCCAGCATTGCCGTGAAGTACGGCGGCAGTACCTACGCCAACTTCCAG